>CALKYI010000062.1 GCA_938003665.1 uncultured Flavobacteriales bacterium | reverse complement strand
CGCCTGTGCCAAGGACTTGAATGCACGGTTCATCTTGCCAGTATCCAGCAAGCCTTCCAGTCTGGAGAGGACCGCGGGACCTTCGCTGTCTATGTCCAGATGTGGAAGGGAATGGGGTGGGATGGTTGTAAACGTGTCCGCGACGCCTGTGACTGGTTGGATCCAACGATTGAGGTCGGCCAGTTCACTGGTCGAGGGCGTAGCCTCATTTCCAGCTTGCGGAAACAACTCAACGCTGCCGCATACCCGGTGCCCGAGGGCTGCATCACCAAACGTCGAACGCAGTCGTTGCAGTCCTTGCCACCGCTTCCGTACCAACTCCAACGCGGCCTCATCGCCCAAGTTCTGGCGGTCGTGCTGCAATTCGGTAGCACTTCCGAAGCAAGAGAATCCCGCATTTCGAGAGGAACCGCCTCCACCGAGCGGGTCAGCATCAACGACCACAATCCGCCAGTTGGGATGCGAGGAGCGCGCGTGGAGCGCGGCGGATAGGCCAACAATTCCGGCGCCCACCACCATCAAATCGACGTCTTCGAGCCACGCGTTTGATTCCCAATAACTAAATGCCATATTTTTACGTTCTAAGTGGAGGACGAACCCCGCGCAATGACCTGCAAATCAACCCAAAAGAAGTTTATGCCTGTCCCACAGTCCAACTGTGGACACAAGGTAGCGCGAATTTTGTCCCGGCGTTGGTTCGCGTTGTTGGCTTTGTTGATTGCCTTTGGACTCTCTTCTTCGTTGGTGGCTCAAGAAGATTTGCTGGCGGTGTTCGGAACGGTGAAGCACGAGGAGAGCAACAATAAATTACAAGGTGTACGAGTGGTGGTCTTTCAAGACGGTGTGGAATTCGATGCCATCTCAACAGACGCAAGAGGAGGGTACGCATTTGACTTGCCCCTTCGCCACAGTTATACCTTCAGTTTTGAGCTGTCAGAACACAGCAATAAGCGCATTGAAGTGGACGCCTCTGGCATCCCGATGGACGTTAAGGGCACGCGCAACATGGACTTGGACATGAGCATGATGCCGCTGCCGCCGGGCTTTGATGCAAGCATTTTTGAAGACCCTTATGGGCGTGGGGAATATTCTGCGGACCAGAATACGGTAATTTTCGACAGCAACTACACGGTCCGCATGCGCAACAAAGTGAATGCCGAGTTGGCGCGTCTGGAACGAATGGCAGGGCAAGCGGAAGAAATGCGTGAGAAGTTTGAGGACTTTGTGAAGAAAGGCGATCGCGCGAAATCCAGCCGGGAGTGGCAGAAGGCCGTCGACTTTTACGATTCGGCATTGGACCTCTTTCCCGACGAGACTGAGGTCGTGACCAAGCGAGACGAAGCACAACGTGAGTTGGATGCGGCGAATGCAGCCAGTGCTGATGAGGCGGCGTTCCAAGCCTTGCTCGACGACGCAGAACGTGCGCTCTCCAAGGATCGCCTCGAAGAGGCCCGGGATGGGTTTGAAGCAGCCAAGGACATGCGTCCGGATGCCCAGGAACCGCGCGACGGCTTACGCCGGGTTGACGAACGGGAGGACGCGCTCGCCAATTCCGCTGAGGCCGATGAGGAATACAATGAACTCATCGAAGATGGGGATATTTATTTCGAACGCGAACAGTGGGACCGGGCAATCGACAAATTTGCCGAAGCAAGTGCGCTGAAGCCGAACGAGTCGTACCCTAAGAACCGAATGGAGGAGGCGCAAATTCGCCAGGCGGATTTGGCCGCTCAGCAAGCCGACCTCATTGCCAAAACCATCGAATACGAGGCGTTGATCGATGAGGCCAACCTACTGTTTCGGGATGATAACTACGCTGAAGCGCTGGTGAAATATGAAGCCGCAGGTTCCGTGCTGCCTGCTGAGCGCTTTTGGCAACAGCGGGCCGAGGCCTGTCGCGAACGCATGGCGGAAGCCGATGCCAAAGATGCCGGACGGCGGAATCGTGCCGCTGAGGAAGCCGAGCGCGAAGCTGCGGCCGCCCTTGAACGCGAGCAGCGGGAAAACTACAACCGCATCAACGACGAAGCGGATGAAGCTTTCCGAAACAACGATTACGCTAGGGGCATTGCGCATTACAATGATGCGCTGGCGATTTTCCCGGATGAGCTGTACCCCAAACAACGCATTGCGGACGCTGAGAATCGCCTAGCCCGCGCTCAAGACGCTGCAGCGGCTGACGACGACCGTGCGGATCAGAGAGATTCGGGAAGAAATGAGGCGGACGCAGGCTCCGTAGCCGATGATGCTGAGTGGGATGCGGCGGATGCTGCAGCCGATGAAGCACGCGCTGCTCGGGAAGCGGCAGAAGCGGCAGCCCGGTCGGAGGCTGAGCAGGTCGAATCGGCCTATGATCAAGCGATTGAAGCTGCCGACGAAGCCTACGGGCGTCAGCAATGGACACAAGCCCAACGGTTGTATGATGATGCCTTGGCCATCAAGCCTGGTGATCGGTATGCGAAGTCGCGCAAAGAACGCGCGGAGCGTGCCGCCAATAAGGCTTCAGATGACGAGTTCGCTGAGCGCGACCAAGGACCGTCGGAAGCAGATCTCGAGCGTGAACGTGCAGCTCTGGAACGCGACGCTCAACGGGAGGCGGAACGCCAAAACGAAGTCGCCGAAGCCTTGGAAGCCCAACTGCTGGCCGATCAGCAAGCCGAACGCGACCGAGAAGAAGCTGAACGTCAAGAACAAGCCGAACGGGATCGCCGACGCGCCGAAAAATTGGCGCAGCAGATGAACAATTCAGATAAAGATGAGGTGGAGGCGTACTACAAAGCGGCATTGGAAAGCGAGGCGGAAGCTCGAAAGCAAGAGGTAGAAGAGAAGAAAGCGGCGCAAGAACAATTGCTCCGCGACGCCCAGCGCAGTGCAGCAGAGCGGGTCGACCGCGACCTCCAAGCGCAGAAGGACATCGAGCGACAGGGCCGCGCCATCAATGAAGCCGGTGCAGCACAACAAGCAGAGCGTCGCCGCGAAGAGGAACAACGAAAAGCGGCTTACGAAGCCAATGCGGATGAAGCGCAGGCGGTTGGTTCGGAGATGATTCAACAAGGCGCCCGCGACGCGGAGAACCAACGCCGCCGGAAGCGCCGCCTCGAGGAGCGCCGTGCCCAAGATTACACCTTGAACGTGCCAGAAGTGGAGGCGAAGAAGCGGTCGTTCCGCGATTTATTCAAAGGATTGTCGCGCACGTCAGCGGACCGCCGCAGCGAATCCCGCGCGCAAGTGGAAAATCAGACCCGTCGATTCCGTCGGTTGGGAGATGGCGCCAATGCCCGCGCACAGGAACGATGGCTGGAGGCCCGCCGACGTGAGAAAAAAGAACAGCAATTACTGGCACAGCGTGAACAAGAAGCCCGCCAGCGAGCGTACAACGAACAGCAGGCCGCGCAGGCCAATTTGCGGGAAGTAGGCCCCCGGGCTCCAGAAGATTACAAATTGGCAGAAGACGATGCCGACATCCTGCAAGGGGTGAATGAGCAGTCGTATGACATCCCGAACGGCCTTGTCATTGAACGCACGGTCCGTACAGGCAACCTCGTCGTCCGCTACCGCAAGGTGGTGACCAAAACCGGGGTGTATTATTTCCGAGGAGATCGGAGCATCACCGCGGACACGTGGCGCCGCGAAACAACCGTCGTACTCGATTGATGAAGTTACGGTCGAGGCGTTTTTGGGTGGCGATGGTGTTGACCTTGTCGCTGCATGCTTTGGTGCTGTTTGTCCTTTGGATGCAGCCAGCAGGGCGCTATGCCTCAGCAGCCAATGCGTTTATCCCCGTGGAATTTGCTGATTTGGCAACAGCTGAAAGCGAGACCCCAACCCTCGAACAGCAGTTGCGCGCGCAAATGGAATCCCGCGTCTCCAACCTCGTGGCCGATGCCAACGCCGCGGCTTCTTCGGATATGCAATCTACCAGCGCCCAGGACGAAGCCCGTATGGCTGAGGAGGTAGAGGCCGAGTTGCGCGCTATGGAGCAGGCAGAATTCGAGCGGTTGGCGGCAGATCAAAAGGACTTCGGATTGGAAGGGGTGCCCGACGATGGCCAAAACGGTCAGGTCAACACCCTTTCCGGTTGGGACCAGCGCTACGAGGGCCGCGTCATCGTGTCGTACGATGTGGCGAACCGCAAGCATGTGTATTTGCCCATTCCTGGCTACCAATGCCTCGAAGCGGGCAAGGTGGTGGTGGAAGTGGAGATTGCCCGCGATGGCAGTGTGGCAAAGGCTCGGGTTGTGCAGTCGGCAACAGGCGACGCAGAAGCGTGTTTGAATGCTGCGGCGCTGAAATACGCGCGCCG
>CALKYI010000061.1 GCA_938003665.1 uncultured Flavobacteriales bacterium | reverse complement strand
ATCACAGGTGATGAAGCCAACCTCGAAGTCCGCGGCAACCTTGCCAACAGCGTCACGGGCGCAGCGTTCGGCTTATTGAAGATGAACGGCTCTGCTGATCAAGATGTGACCGGCAGCAAAATCACAGTCGACTCTCTTGTCGTGGCGAACACCCAAAACGCGGTGACCAACGACACAGACGTTGATTTTCAGGCCGACGTGGACATCACGCCCGGCGGCGTCTTCAACCCGATCGACGGCACGGCCAAAATAACCGGCACGTTCACCATGAACTCCGACGCGACTGGCACCGCCCGCATCGCAACCCTCGCCGACGACGGCTCAGCATCCGACGTTGACGGCGACATTACGTTTGAGCGGTACATCCCCGCTGATGCAGGTGTGACGTGGTTGTCATCTGGTAATTATGTAGTTGGTGCAACGCTGGGCGATTGGTCCTCTTCCTTTGGTTCAGACTTCTTCTTGACTTTCCAGTGGGATGAGACGCATATCTTAAATAACAACGAAAGTTCAAATGGCGCCAGCTGGTGGTCAACCATTACCGGCGATGCCACGACACTTGAAGACTCAGATTACGGTTATTACATCCTAACCATGCCAAACTCCAGCCCGACATTGACGGCGACGGGAGGATATAATAGTGCGCAAGTTGATTTGAACCTGACGCTTTCAGCAGGCGCCTTTGAGAACGGAGGATGGCACCTTTTGACCAATCCTTTCCCCTGCCCCATTGATGGCACTGAGTTCTTGGCTGATAATAGCGGTCGAGTCTCAGCTTACCAATTGTACAATAACACCACGGATGTATTCACGATCAGTGGTGCCACAGCGCCCGGAACGATCGATGTTGGGCAATCGTTCTGGGTACAGGTTGGGTCTGCAGGAACGGTGTCATTCGAATTGGATCAACTCACGCATGGAACGAACAGCTTTGTTCGCACGGAGGATGCGCTCGAAGAGGCGTTTATTGGGCTGCGGATCGAGCAGCCAGATGGAAAGTTCGGACAGACTTTCATCCGTTTCCATCAAAACGGTACGCCTGCGTACGAGTGGGAACACGACGTGACGTTCAAAAACTCTGGAGACAATTCCAACCCAGAGGTGTATTCGCAATTGGACAACGGCCACCAATTGGCAGTCAACTCTCCTGGAGCCATTTCTGAAACAGAAATCATCCCCATCGTGGTCGAAGCTGGCGCAGAAGGCACAGTGAGTTTGATGTTGGATGAAGAATTCACGCTTCCTAGCGGACTTTGCATGCTCATCCAAGACACGGAGACGGGCGATAAGGCTGGACTCGGGGGTGAGCCACTCGCTGTGGAGCTCGAACCGTTCACGATCTACACGGATCGTTTCCAGTTGGTTGTTATGAGCGCCCCTGAATTTGAAGCCACAGCCTCGCACTGTGAAGGTGGGGTCGTTCACTTCAATGGCACAGATGCGGGACTTTGGGATATCGAGTGGTCTGACACGGAAGATTCTATTAATGGCACAGGTTGTGTTACTGGACTGGACGCGGGTGAATACATTTTTGAAGCTTCCAACCCGTTGAATCAATGCTTCACGATGAGCAATATCACCATTCCTTCTGTATGCATGGGTGACTTCAACTTGAATGGTGAGCGGGACATTACCGACTTGTTGATTCTCCTTGTGGGTATTCAGCCTGTTGAAAACTTTGAAGGTACTTTCCCTGAAACCGATTGCGACTGCGACGGAGCGATGACGACTTTGGACTTGCTAATGTTCTTGCCAACTTTCGGGGCAATTTGTGATTGAAAGAATTGACTTTTATGAGAAAGAATTATCGTTTTGGTTTAATCCTATCAATGGTACTTTCATTGATGGTGACTACCTCGCTGTCTGCCCAGAATGGGTGCGTAGGAAATGGATCCTATGTAGGAGACGGTGACGAAAACACGAATTGCGGAATGGGGATTTGCTGCCAAGTTTGGAATGCCTGTAATGGCCCGTACTCACCATGTTACAATTATGATCCAGACTACTCTGCCACAGGAGGCTGTGATCTATCATGTGCCCCCATCGACTCCGGTGTCTTGTTCCTCCTGCTCGGCGGTGCGGCATTCGGTGGGATGATGATCATGCGTCGACGACAAGAAGCCCTTGAAGTCATCAAACATTAAACGACTACACTAGACTGCGGAAACTCCGCAGTTTCTAATAGAAAAGGCCCGCTTCTAGCGGGCCTTTTTCGTGTCTAAAAGTTAATGCAACGCCTCAGCGTTACGGCCGAGACCACTGCCCCATCAGCACTCTTCCCCAAAGGCAGCGAGCAGGAGCAGCACATCGGTAACGCTCACTGCGCCGTCCCCATCAATGTCCGCCCCCGTGCAATTCGAAGTGCAGCCGAAATCAGACAGCAGCAAGAGCACATCCGATACTTCGATCGTACCATTTCCATTGATGTCCTCGGGGCAGCTAACCGGATTTCCGTCGCAGTCGAAACCATCCGTTGCGTACTCGCACGTGGCCGCATCGGTGGCGTCGGGGTCATAATTGCACGCCAATTAGTCCTGGCAGCCGGCAATTTCGTCCGTGTCGCACACCCCGTCGTCATCGCTGTCGCCATCAACCACACTTCCTGTCCCGTCTGTGGCCCCGCTGCAGAAATCGCAGCCAGTGGCGAAAACGCAGGAACTGTTGTCAATCGTCGCGGCCGAATTGAAGTTGCAGGCTGTGGCGTCGGTGCAGCCTTCGACATCTGGTCCGGATACGCCAGGGCACAAATCGTCGAACGTGACGGTCCCCATCCAGGAAGCAGATGCGGTGGTACTGGACCATCCGTTAACGATGTCGAGGGTCCAATCCCCCGCCCCGGTCAAGCCGTAACCGGCGAGGTCGATGGTGGCCGTATACGTTCCAGCGGCCTCGGTGCTCCACGCCGCAGGCCATCCCCCGGCATCGGTGTATCCGTATGTCATGTTGTACCCACCGATTTCAATGCATGTGCCATTGGGATCGCAGAGCCCGAGGAGCAAGTCGCCGGCCCAACTGCCTCCGGATACATCCGAGTATTCCAGTTCGATGGAGAGTGACGAGACCACGTTCGCAGCCGTCGCTTCGATGGTTTCCGAGACGCCCACTCCGGTCCCGGCATTCTGCATGTCGAACGGAAAATCAAGCGAGCAATCGCAGGGGAAGCCCTCCGCGGGATAGGTGCACGACCCGTCGTCCTCGGTGGCGTTGGGGTCGTAGTTGCAGGCCGTTGAATCGGTGCAGCCGAGGCAGCTGTAGTCGCACGACCCGTCATCATTGGAAGCCGTTGCGTCGTAGTTACATGCATCGGGGTCTGTGCAGCCGCAATCGGCTTCACACGGATCTTGG
>CALKYI010000060.1 GCA_938003665.1 uncultured Flavobacteriales bacterium | reverse complement strand
TTGAGCCAACATCAAGCAACTCATTGGAGAGAATTCTGAACAGCAAGCCCGTCAAGAAGAAGGCAGATGATCACAAAAAAATGGTGCTAGATGCTTTCAATGGACTTGGCGCGGAACAGGTTTCCAGAGCCGATTTAAAGCGGGAATGTAGCGAATTATACGGGAAATCGGAGAGAACGTGGAATGATGTCATACAGGAAATGATAGGGGAAATTTTCCTGAATGAAAAGATAAGCAAAACCAACTACTTAACACTATGCGGGAAAGATTGAGGAAACATGCAGGAAGAAAAATGCAAAATCAAATCTTACGGGCAAGCAGGAAAAACCCCTTTAGGGGTTTCCTGTTTCCCGTATGTTTGAAGGACTTCTTGCATGGAATTGGAAAAGGCACTCAAATCCATCCATTCTTTGGAGGAATTAGAAGGGGTAGAATTATCCCGAAAATGGGTGCCTTGGTTGCCGCAATGGACAGAGGAAGAGCGGCAGTTAATCATGACGAAAAAATATGAATTGGAGAGGAAAAAGAGATGAGCAGCCCATTCAAATTACCCAAAGAAGGCAATGTCCTCATCAGCTTCTCTGGCGGCCGTACATCCGGTTATATGCTGCACGAAATACTGACCGCCAATAACGGTCTACCAGATCGCTGCAAAGTCATCTTTGCCAATACAGGCCGTGAGATGCCTGAAACGCTCGACTTTGTGCAAGAGTGTTCTGACCGTTGGGCAGTGCCAATCACATGGCTGGAGTACCGCAGACACAACAACAAGGTTGCCTTTGAGCAAGTCAGCCACAACAGTGCTAGTAGAAACGGTGAACCATTTGAGGCATTGCTTTACAAACCGTATCTACCAAACGCTGTCGCTCGGTTTTGCACCGCAGAGTTAAAGGTGCGCACGATAAAGCGTTACCTGGTCAAGCAAGGATTGAAGCACTGGTGGTCAACTGTTGGCATTCGAGCTGACGAAAAGCGTAGGATCAAAACAGGGCAAACGAAGGATAGATGGGATTTTTGGTACCCTCTTAACGATGCAGGAGCGACCAAGGCAACAATATCTGCATTCTGGAAACAACAAGACTTCGACCTACGCCTTTTTGGACCGAATGGCGTAACACCTAAAGGGAATTGCGATGGTTGTTTTTTAAAGTCAGAGGCAACGCTTGCTGCCATGTGGCGTGAACACCCTGACCGCATGAAATGGTGGGCTGACATGGAAAGTCGGATCGGCGGCACCTTTCATAAAAGCAGAAGTTACAAAGAACTTGGCGAATTTGTTTCACGTCAAGGTGACTGGATTTTTGACGACGAAGCATTTTTGTGCCAAGCAGATGACGGAGAATGTACCACATGAGCAGCCACAGCCTAAAATCAAAACGCAGACATCCCGATGCTGCCAGAGAGACATTCCAAGTGGCGCACGTCACATTCGAAATTTGCGATCATCCTG
>CALKYI010000059.1 GCA_938003665.1 uncultured Flavobacteriales bacterium | reverse complement strand
CGATGAGGTCTACGTTGTACTGAGCGTATAGGTTGTTCGCCTCGTAGATTCCCAACTTAATTTCCGGGTCGAGGTTGGTTCCGCCGCTTTGCCAACCGCTGGGCTCGACGCTGCTATTGTAGCACTCCCGGTAAAAAATCAGCGTGATTTCAAAATCACCGTCTCCCAGGTAATTGTAGTATATCTCACCTCCCATTGCGTGGGCGGCCAAGCACTGTGCAGTTTGTGTCGCAAACCATGCGAGGAACAAGACCTTGGTAAGAAGGGCCGGCAGTTTCATTTTCTATAGGGACGTTGCAGGCATGCAAAACGTTGGAGTAAAAATATAACATCCTACAGGGGGGATTGGTTGCAACCTCCGTAACTTTCTGACGTGGAAGAAGAAAATAAGCGCATGCGCTTCGATGCGATGCCCCTGCACCCTGATGTGCTCGATGCACTGGATGCCATGGGGTTTGAACAAGCGACCCCCATTCAAGAACAAGCCATTCCCACCATTCTCCGAGGAAAAGATTTCTTGGGGATTGCGCAAACGGGAACGGGGAAGACCGCGGCATTTCTGTTGCCGACCATTGATCGAATCTTGGATACAGAGGACAATGGCAAAACGAAGGCGCTGATTGTAGTGCCGACGCGCGAGCTCGCCATGCAGATCGATCAAGCTGTTGAGGGCTTTGGGTATTATGCCAAAGTGACGAGCTTGGCCATTTACGGGGGAGGAAGTGCCCATGACTTTTCTCGCGAAAAGAAAGCCCTCAAGGACGGTGCAGACATCATCATCGCTACGCCAGGACGTTTCTTGTCGCATTTGACGCTTGGATACGTCGACTTGTCCGAGCTGCAGTGCCTCATTCTTGATGAAGCCGATAGGATGCTCGATATGGGCTTCTTAGGTGACATCATGCGCATTGCCGAGAAATGCCGAGATGAACGGCAGACGCTGCTCTTCAGCGCTACAATGCCGGATCGAATTGAAGAGCTCGACCGCGACCTACAAAAGGAACCCGAGGTAGTCAAGTTGGCCTTATCCAAACCTGCCGAGAAAATCAAGCAGGGCGCCTACATCCTGTTCGATCACCAAAAGGACGATGTACTTGTGGAGGTGCTCAAGGACCGCAACGTGGCCTCGGGCATTGTTTTCACCTCTCGAAAGCGCACGGTAGGCCAAATCACGCGTATCCTCCGCAAGGCTGGGATCAAATGTGAGCGCATTTCCTCGGACTCGGATCAAAGCGAACGGGAGGAAGTTATGCTGGGATTCCGCCAGCGTAAATTCCCCATCCTCGTGGCGACCGATGTGGTGAGCCGAGGCATCGACATCGACAACATCGAGCTGGTTGTGAATTACGATGTGCCCCCCAATGAAGAGGACTACGTTCACCGCATCGGTCGAACCGCCAGGGCAAACCGCGACGGTGAAGGAATCACCTTGGTGAATCCCGATGACCAGCAGCGCTTCAGCCGCATTGAACGGCTCATCGAACGCTCGGTATACAAATTGGACCTTCCAGAGAAAGTTGGGAAAGGCCCAGAGTACGACCCGAAAAACAGCCGACGCCGAGGTGGGGGCGGTGGAGGCCGTAAAGGGGGAACCGCAACCACCGGCATTCTGGAAAAGGAGGCGGTCAGGGGAAGCACCGTTCGAAACACAAAAAAGGCGGAAACAATCGCCACCGTGGCAACTCCTCCAACCCTTCGCACCATGGAGGAAAGTGAATTCGATCAGCGCACAGACGAGGAATGGCTTGATCAATTGGGGCCGGAGTCTTTTCGTGTGATGCGTCAAAACGGCACCGAGCGTCCTTTTTCTTCGCCATTGCATGAAACAGGACAAGGCTCGAAATTTTTCTGCAAGGGATGAGGAGTGGAATGGTTTCGGGCCGAA
>CALKYI010000058.1 GCA_938003665.1 uncultured Flavobacteriales bacterium | reverse complement strand
GTAAACGTGGCGGAGAACAGGAGTGTCTGGCGATTTTCCTTGCGCGGCGTGGCGCGAACAATACGCTTCACCTGGGGAATGAAGCCCATATCCAGCATGCGATCCGCCTCATCCAAGATCAAGCACTGCAATTCCGACAAATCCACATACCCGAGCGTCAGGTGAGACAAGAATCGACCTGGCGTAGCGATGATGATGTCAGCGCCATCGGTTAACGCCTTTTTTTCTCGGCTGAAATCATGGGCGCTGCCACCACCGTAGATGGCCAAGCTTGTGACCTTGGCATAGTAGCCAAACCCCTCAACCGCTTGGTCGATTTGCATCGCCAATTCGCGGGTAGGCACGACAATCAGTGCTTTGGTCTTGCCATTGTCCTCTGTATCGAGGATTCGGTCGATGGTCGGCAACAAAAAAGCCGCCGTCTTACCCGTACCTGTTTGGGCAATACCTAGAAAGTCTTTGCCTTTGAGAATAGTCGGTATGGCCTGCTCTTGAATGGGGGTCGCTTCCTCAAACCCCATGGCATCGAGTGCATCAAGCACATCGGGGTGCATGGGCATCGCATCAAAGCGCATGCGCTTATTTTCTTCTTCCACGCTTGAAAGTTACGGCGATTGCAACCAAACCGGCATCAACGGTGTTATATTTTCGCTCCAACGTTTTCAACGCTTGTGTCGTACCTACAGCATATGAAGTTACCGGTTGTCCTTGCCAAGGTGATGCTGTTCCTCTTGTGCGCCCTGCAAGCGACCCAAGGGCTAGCTGCGCACGCCATGGGCGGCGAGATTTATTACAACTACCTAGGCGGTGGGGATTTTGAAATCACACTGATTTTTTACCGGGAATGCTACGACAGCAGCATTGAGCCCAGCGGATGGCAGAACGGAGGAACGAACCTCGATCCCAATATCAAATTGGGCATCTACGAAGCGAACAATTTGTACGCGCAGTACGACGTCGATCTCATCGAAGCCTCCATTGAGCCACTGGAGACGGTGCTCGAAAACCCGTGCGGGAATTTGCCGCCTGATCTGTGCATGCAGCGCTTGGAGTACACCATCGTGGTCAATTTGCCGGCTAGCGATGTCGGTTATGATTTGATTTTCCAGCGGTGCTGTCGAAATCCGGGCATCGCGAATATTCCCAATCCTGGGGATGTCGGGATCACCCTGACCACTCAAATTCCGCCGTTCACAGACGACAGCAGCCCGAACAGCAGCCCGCAATTCAACGTCTATCCGCCCGAAGCCATTTGCACGAACTTCGACTTCTTCTTGGACCAGAGTGCGACCGATGCGGACGGAGACTCGCTCGCCTATTCGTTTTGCACCCCGCTGGATGGCGGCTCGCCGAATGACCCCTCTCCCAACCCTCAACCAGCCTCGACATTTTCAACGATTCCCTGGGGCGGAGGGTTCAGCGCCATCGACCCCATCCCATCCAATCCTCCATTCGACATCGATCCTGAAACCGGTCAAATTACCGGATTCCCGACCACACCCGGAGCGTATGTAATTGGCATCTGTGTATCGGAATACCGAGATGGCGAACTGCTGAGTACGGTCATGCGCGATTTCCAGTTCAACGTTGTGATGTGCGACCCGACCATTATTTCGGCCGCCCAACCGCAAACTGACAACCAGCTGTGCATTGGTGAGACCATTTCGTTCACAGAGAACAGCATTGGCGCCCAGAGTCTGCTCTGGGATTTCGGCGTGCCCGGCATCGACACGGACATCAGCACCATCAGTGAACCCACGTACACCTACCCGGATACGGGCATGTACACGGTGACATTGATTGCCAACCCTACGTGGCCTTGTGCCGATACCTCAACGCAGGTTTTCTACGTGTACGAACCCCTCGATTTGGACATTGAAGTCATTGATTTTGAATGCTTGAATGGTGTCGAAGCGTTTGACTTACAAGCCAACGGAGCATTTACCGACAACACGAATTTGACGTGGAACCTCATCGGCGGCTTGCCCAACAGCCAAGAGGGGTTGACCACCGACTGGGTCACGTTTGCCAATGCCGATGAATGGACAGTCACATTGGAAGCCGAACATTACGGATGTGAATCTTCGGTCAATTTCACCTGGGATGCTCCGGCAAGTCCCGTAGCAGCGGTGGCCGACCAGAGCTCATTCTGCCAGGGATTTGACTTCGATTTCGAAAACCTCTCCCAGAACGCTGAAAACTGGTTTTGGGACTTCGGCGTTGCCGGAACAAACGACGATACGTCTACGGAGGAGTCCCCTTCCTACACCTACCCCGGTGATGGTGTCTACACGGTTGAACTTATCGTAACCACGCCTTACACGTGCGCTGATACGGCCTATTCAACCGTCGAAATCTTTCCAGAAATCGACCCTGCATTCGAGGAACCAGACCCGGAGTGTTTCTCCACCAATAACTTCTCCCTGTTACCGTTGGTGGAAAACGACCCGATCACGACGTACTCGTGGGATTTTGGCGGAGAAACGGTGAGCGCAACAATCAATGGCGCCTCTGTCTCCAATTTGGTCTACGCCGAACCGGGGACATACACCGTCGAAGTGACGGCCATTGCCAACGGATGTGAGGTCACCGCATCCGAAGAGGTGTGGGTCATTGCCGATCCAAGCATCGGCTTCCAAGGGGGACCTCCCATAGGATGTCCACCGCATTCGGTGTCGTTCAACAATACCAGCGAAACAGAAACGGCGACGACCTACCTGTGGGATTTCGGTGACGGGACCACTTCCGTCTCCGCAGAGCCCGTGCACATTTATGAAAACCCCGGAACGTACAGCGTTACGCTGACCATGAATTCCACAGGCTACTGCAGCCAGGAGTTGATGCTCACCCAATCGGGACTGGTCGAAGTTCAAGCCATCCCCAACGCCGGGTTCGACATCACGCCCAACCAGGTGGACATCCTCAACCCCGTCATCGAATACGAGACGTTGGCCACGGGCAATGTTTCCTGTTATTACAACTTCGGGGACGGAGGTTCGTCGAGTGATTGCAGCGGAACGTACACGTTCAGTGACGGCGGTTACTTCGATGTGGTGCAAACCGTCATCAACGAAGCCGGTTGCACCAACACAGCCGTTGGACAAGTGGCTGTCTCAGGAACGGTTTTTTATGCGCCCAACGCCTTCACACCAGATCACGACGGTATCAACGACGTGTGGATTCCCGTAGCACTTGGCGTATCGGAATACAAGCTCATCGTATACAACCGTTGGGGAGAGTTGGTCTGGCAGACCGACTCCAAAGACGAACCCTGGCTCGGTCAAGTCAACGACGGTAACCACTTCGCACCCGACGGACTTTACTACTACGAAGCCCTCATTTCGGACTTGCTTGCCATGCCCCACACCTACCGTGGGCACCTGCAACTGCTGCGCTGAAGTCGTGCAGATTTATCGCTTTCGTTTTGGTTCTTACACCGGGGCGAATATATTAGCAACGCTAGAGTTTCTAAGATGAGCGATCAAAACAACCGAGAGGAAATCTATTCCCGTCCCGTCCGCGCCGGAAAACGCACGTACTTCTTCGACGTCAAAGCCACGCGAGGCCAAGACCTCTACATGACCATCACGGAGAGCAAGCGTCGCTTCGATGACGACGGCAATGTGCACTACCAGAAGCACAAGATTTTCTTGTATCGGGAAGACTTCGCCAATTTTGAGGAAGGGTTTGTGGATGCGGTAGAGAAAATCCAAGAGCTCATGGCTACAGGAAACTACCGAGATCCAATCGCGGAACGTAAAGCGAAAGAGGAAGCCCAACCGGTAGCGGAGGAATCAACAGAAACTGACGCGGCAAGCACCACTGCTGACATCCGCTGTGCCGACCTCTAGCACGATC
>CALKYI010000057.1 GCA_938003665.1 uncultured Flavobacteriales bacterium | reverse complement strand
ATGGCGGACTTTTTTGCTGGGCATGACGTCGCCTTCAAAGGCGTAAAAGACAGCGTCATCCTTGAAAAAAACGAAGTCACCAAAGACGATGGCAAACCGTACACGGTGTTCACCCCGTACAGCCGCAAGTGGCGGAAAGCCCTCACCGCCAGCGATTACGCAGAAGCCCCCTCGTTTGCATTGGCGAAAGAAGCGGTGTGGCTCAACACGTCTGGTGTCGAACTACCCACTTTGGCATCCATGGGGTTTGAAGCGAGTCCGGATTTGGACGAATTGGTGCCGCCTCGCAGCATCTCATCCGACGTGCTCGACGCCTACGGAGCGAAACGGGATTTCCCGGCGATTCCCGGCACCTCGCGCCTCTCCTTGCACCTTCGCTTTGGTACCATTGGTATTCGCCAAGCGCTGCGGGCGGGTTTGGAACACAGCGAAAAATGGACGACGGAATTAATCTGGAGGGATTTCTACCAAATGATTATCTACCACTTCCCGCACTCGGTGGAAGGGTCGTTCCGTCCGGCCTACGACGCCATTCCTTGGGACAATAATGAAGCCCATTTTGAAGCATGGTGCGCAGGTAAGACGGGCTACCCATTGGTCGATGCAGGCATGCGGGAACTCAATGCCACCGGTTTCATGCACAACCGCGTGCGCATGGTCGTCGCCTCGTTCCTGTGCAAGCACTTGCTGACCGACTGGCGATGGGGCGAACGCTACTTCGCGGCGAAGCTGCTCGACTTTGACCTCGCCTCCAACGTGGGCGGCTGGCAGTGGGCCTCAGGATCGGGCTGCGATGCAGCGCCATACTTCCGCGTGTTCAATCCCACTTCCCAGCTCGAGAAATTCGACAAGGAATTGCGCTACGTCCGCAAATGGGTCCCAGAGTATGGAACCTCTGCCTACCCGGAGCCCATCGTCGAACACAAATTCGCTCGTCAACGGGCCATTGACACCTACCAATCCGTCTTGAAGCCCAGCGCGTAATTTAGCGCCATGGGTCCACTGGAATCCGTGCGCGTTTTGGAATTGGCAAGCGTCCTCGCGGGACCCTTGGCCGGAACCGCATTGGCCGAACGGGGCGCCCGCGTGACCAAAGTGGAACGCCCGCCGCACGGTGATGTCACCCGCAGCTGGAAAACAGCACACGAATCCACCGACAACCCGTCCTCCGCGTACTACGAGAGCGCCAACGGCGAAAAAAACGCCGTCTGGCAGGACTTGGCTTCTGATTCCGGGCAAGCTTGGTTGGAAGAAGCCTTGGCTTCGCACGATGTCCTGATCGAGAATTTCAAGCGGTCGGACTTGACCAAATTCAACCTTGAACCGGAGGCGTTGGCTGCTCGTCATCCCCACCTCATCCGGGTGCGGCTCGTCGGGTTTGAAGACGCTCCCGAACGACTGGCTTATGACGTTGTGGTGCAGGCGGAGACGGGATTCATGGGAATGAACGGGGTTGATGACCGCCCACCCGTTCGTATGCCAGTGGCACTGATGGATGTTTTGGCGTCTCATCAAATCCGAATGGCTGCCATGGAAGGACTCCTCGCCCGCGCAGCCGGCAAGAAGGGCTTTTTCGCCGAAGTATCGTTGGAAGGCAGCGGGATCACGGCCCTGGTCAACCAGGCCACCAACCAACTCGTCAACGGCCAAACGCCTCGACGAAACGGCGGGCAGCATCCCAACATCGCGCCCTACGGCGATGTATTGGAATGCGAGGACGGATACGTGGTGCTGGCCGTCGGCAACGATCGACAATTTGAAGGGCTGTGCCGTGTGCTTGATATTCCAGACATGACGACAGATGAACGGTACCGCACCAACCAACTGCGCGTCGTCCACCGCGACGCACTCGTGCTCGAATTGAATCGAGCAGCACGGGCTTGGTCCAAGCGTACCCTCGAAAAAGCCCTGCGCGACGCCGGCACGCCTGCTGGCGTGGTACGCACCCTCGATGAAGTTTTCGACCGCCTAGACCACCCGTGGACCGTTCAAAACCCATCCGGAGCGAAGCGCACGCGCGCGGTGGCGTATCGGGTAGAGTACTTGGGTTAACCGTTGGTCATGCGCGGTCCCCGGACCAGAAACCAAGGATTGAGCAATTCCTCCCGGTTGTACGTCAAGGGCTTTTTGGTTTCCCAATTCAAGACATCACAGCCAGCTGCTAAGCATACCCCTTGTCCGGCCGCGGTGTCCCATTCCATGGTCGGCGCAAACCGAGGGTAGCAATCGGCTTTGCCGGCAGCGACCATGCACAGCTTCAAGGAGCTTCCTTTTGAAATGGTCTCCACATCCCCGTGAATCGCTTTGAGCTCATCGATGTAATCAGCCGTTTCCGGCGACATGTGGCTTCTGCTGGCGACCACGGTGAAGGGACGGTTTTCGGCGCGGGCAGGAATCGGCTTGCCTTCCCGGAGCCAAGTTTCGGCAGACCAGCCGTCCTCTCCTCCGACCGTTCGTGTGGCGCAGGCATTTTCGCCTTCAGACACCCCCACAAACAGCTCTTGCTTGGCCGGTACGAACACCACCCCCATCGTGGGGATGCCTTCCTCGACCAAGGCGATGTTGACGGTGAATTCCCCATTGCGTTTGATGAACTCTTTGGTTCCGTCAATGGGGTCGACAATCCACAACCGTGACCACGTAGCACGTTCAGTATGCGGAATCGATCGCCCCTCCTCTGAGAGCACGGGGATGCCAGTGGATTCGAGGTGCGCCACGATGGCGTGGTGCGACGCCACATCGGCGCGCGTCAGCGGGCTGTCATCGCCTTTCAACTCCACATTGAAATCGCCCGAAGCGTAGATTTCCATGATTTGCCGGCCCGCATCCAAAGCGGCCTCGACGGCAAGGGTCAAGAGGTTTTGCATGGCTCAGACCGGCATTTCAATGGCAATGGAATCGCCCGCCGCAACCGTCAATCGGCTGGAGCGGAGCCACGGATTGAGGGTTTTCAGTGCCTTGAGGTTGGCTCCTTCTTCCAATGCAAAGGCGGACAGGTCTTCAATGGGTGCCTTCACCCAAACGGTGCGGGTGGCATATGGCTGGTACAAAGCGTCGGCTTGAATTGAAAAACCGAACGATTCGGGGTCTTCGAAGATGGCCTTGATGGCGAGTAAACGGTAGACATAACGCGCCGTTTCTGAATTGAGGTGCAGCTCCCAGTACGTGTCGACGCCTTGCTCCTCCAAATCGCGTCGAACGCCGGCCTTGCCCATGTTGTAGGACGCCGCGGCCAAAGCCCACGACCCAAATTCCTCTTTGGCTTCTAGCAAATAATCACAAGCGGCGTAGGTGGCTTTGACCACGTGGTAGCGTTCGTCGATTTCTTTTGTTACCCGCAAGCCGTATTGAGGAGCGGTGCCCTTCATGAACTGCCAAAAGCCGGCGGCTCCCGCCGGGGACACCACCTGCGACAAGCCGCTTTCGATGATGGCGAGGTACTTGAAATCGTCCGGCAATCCCTTCTCGGCGAGGATGGGCTCGATGACCGGGAACCAGCGTGATGCCCGCTTGAAGTAGAGCATGGTCGAGCTGTGGTGGTAGGTATTGACGACCATTTCTCGGTCCAACTGCTCGCGGACGCCAAACGATTCGAAGGGCACCGGTTCGCCCGCAAGGTCATCTTGACTGGGCACCTTCGGGGCTTTGTTCTGTACCCACACAATGGGTTCACCGACAGCCACACTGGGATTCTCGGGATTTGAAACCGAAGAGGAGAGCAGCAACCCACCGGCAATCAGCAAGGTGAATTTCCAAATAAATCCAGGCTTGGGACGGTGTGTGTGCATGGGGCGGCGTTCGTTTTAAGCTATGAAAGCAACGAATTTACCCCACACCTATTGGCCAACACGGACGCTTGTGTTCTGCTTTTTGTGATTTTTCCACACCCTTATTCAAAGGGCCAGCCGGCTGCTTTCAAGGTCGGGGCAGCGGCATCTTTGGGTGAGAGCAGCGGTCCTCCTTCCG
Organism: uncultured Flavobacteriales bacterium; assembly: GCA_938003665.1. Classification (GTDB taxonomy): domain Bacteria; phylum Bacteroidota; class Bacteroidia; order Flavobacteriales_D; family Sanyastnellaceae; genus UA16. Next base: position 494 of record CALKYI010000057.1, on the reverse strand, counting down.
GCATGCTGAAATCAGGTACGTTCCAGTCAATGTTGATGTCGTGGTCGTTCCAACGGATCGAACCTTCGGATTCCGGGTGGTAGTAAGCCGTGCACCGGTATTCCACAACCGCATCGTCACACAAAGCCAAGAACCCGTGCGCAAAGCCCGCGGGGATCCACAATTGGCAACCGTTCTCGGAAGAGAGTTCGCATCCGTACCATTGACCACGGGTCGGGGATGACGCTCGGACATCAACAGCGACGTCGAACACACGGCCAGCGGCGCACCGAACGAGTTTGCCTTGGGCATGTGGATTACGCTGAAAATGCAAACCGCGTAAGGTGCCGGCTTTGGAAATGGAGAGGTTCTCTTGAACAAAGTCGAGCGGCTGATCGGTGTGGCCATCCAACATGCCCTGCCGCCATGTTTCCCAGAAGACCCCTCTGTCATCACCAAATTGACGGGGCGTCAACTTGACCAAACCACTCGGGTGCAGCGCTTCAATTTCCATC
>CALKYI010000056.1 GCA_938003665.1 uncultured Flavobacteriales bacterium | reverse complement strand
TACAGCCCGACTGCAGGCCTGCCCGTTCGCCTCAAAGCGGAACAGTACCTCGACATGGCCCAAAGCGTGGAAACACAGGTCAACACAACCACGGCGTACGAATGGGAAACCTTGACCTTCGAATTCACTCAGAACGTTCCGGGTACACCCAACATGAACTACAATACGGCTTACACCATTTTGTCCATCTTCTTTGACTTCGGGAATGAGGGCTTCATGAGTGGGACCACCGACTATTTCTACGACAACGTCACCTTCAACGGCAACCCTAATTCCATCGGGGTGACAGCGCAGGAAGCGGCCACGTTGTACCCCACGATCTTGCCAACCGGACAGCCTGTTTTTGTGCAGTGCAACGCCCCTGTAGATTTCACCCTCACCAACCTATCAGGGCAGACGGTGATGAACCGGGTGGTCACAGACAGTGGTGCCTTGGAGTTGCCTCGACTAGCGCCTGGTGTTTATGTCTACCGTTTAGGGGCTCAGACGGCAAAGCTGGTCATCAAACCCGAGTGATTCAGGGGACCTTGTGGCCCCAACTGGCTTCCAGCAATTCGAACCAATGTTCGAGTTCCATCGCGGTGGTGGATGATTGCATCAGCAATGCGTAGCGCTCGGGCTTGGTGGTGCCGACCACAGGGACAATGCCCGCGGGGTGCTTCTGCAACCACGACAACAACAGGGCTTCGGCCGCCACACCATACTCTATAGATAGCCGCTTGAGCACGGAAGCCACACGGGTATTTTTACCGTCCATCAGCTGACCCAACGGAGCCCACGCCATCGTCCGGACCCCTTGGGTTTGGTGTGTATCCAACGTTCCGTCTGTCAAGGGTGCGGTATGGGCCAATGAACACTCGATTTGGTTCCATGCAGGGGACTGTTGCGTCGCCACAAGATGAAGTTGTGGGGGGGTAAAATTGGATACGCCCCAAGACTTGATTTTGCCCTCGTCGCACAAGGACTCCAATGTTGTTACCGCTTCCTGTGCGTCGAGCAAAGGGCTCGGACGGTGCAGCAAGTACACGTCGATGTACCCCGTGCGCAGGTTGCGCAAGCTGTTCTCAACGGATTGCCGAATGTGCGCTGCTGAATAATCGTAGTGTTTCACGGCGTGCGCGCTTCCTTCAGCTGGGTATTTGATGCCGCACTTGGAAATGAATTGAACCGACTCGCGGTCCAACCCTGAAGCTTCAAAACCCGCGCCGAACGCTGCCTCGGTTGTGTAGCCCCCGTATATGTCCGCGTGATCAAACGTGGTCACGCCCGCCCCCAATGCGGTTTCGATGGCGTGGGCAAATTGGCTCGTGGTGAAGTTTGCGCCCCACACCCCCCACTTCATGGTGCCAGCGATGATCGGTGATGGGTTCATTTGGGTTTGATTTGTAATGATGTGATGACGTCTGCGAAACGCTCCCGCGACCACTGTTTGATCGGAAACCCCGGTGCGCCATGTCCGGTGCGCACAACTTGCCTTGACCAAAAAAATTGGTCGGCGATATGGGGAATAATGGCCTGAGGGATTCCGCAACGCAGCGCGCTATGGGTGGTGCCTGAGCCCCCGTGATGAACAGCCGCATCGACCTTTGGAAAGAGCTTTTCGAAGGGTACGTCGTCCACAACAAACACATGTTTTGACGGTTCCTCCTGTGGCTCTAGGCCGCCCCACGAACGGTTCATCACCACGCCCAAACCCGCTTGGCCGCACACCGCTATTACATCCTCTGCCACTTGTCGAGGTTGTGCGTTGACCATGCTGCCAAAACCGACATACACCACCGATTCGTGCGCATCCAAAAACGCATTAAGTCCATCCGGCCAGCGCCCTTTTGTCGGTTTGCCTCGTTCTCTAAACCGAGTGACTACAGCGTGTGCCGGCCATTCACTCGGGCGTTCGAACAAAGAAGACTCGTAGGCGTATTCCACCGGACAATCGTTCTGAAAAAAGCGTCGGAGCTCTTGTCCCGAGACGGTCCAACCGCGCGATTGCATGAATGATTTTCCGTACCCCAAAATGCTTTGATTGATCAACGCTTTTTCGGCCAGTCGATACGTCAAACGGTTCCACCACGGCCACCGCGGCTTGCCAAAGGCTATGTGGGGGTGGCGACCCGTGGCGTGAACCAAACACGGCATGGGGCTCAGCATGCGAACGCTGCCATTCAATCGAAGAGCGTACAATACCGGATAAATGCATTTGATGTGGAAGATGACTTCGTCTGGCTCGAATGCTTCGACCGCCTCGGCTTGGTCCCGAATCAACTGTTGCTGAATTGCCTTCGTCCGTCCCATCAAGCCCAACACGGTTCTTAACCTGGACAATCCGCTGCCCACCTGGCCCATAATCTTGCGGATTTCCGGCCCTTCAATCAACTCTAATAAGCTTTTGTTTTGCGGATAAAACGTTGGTGACACTTCCCGGGCGAGCGGCTCAAATTGTTCGGGAAAACAAAACCCCACATCGTGTCCTTGCTCCAGCAACTCTTGGCCCAGCGCCAAAAAGGGCTCCATATCGCCACGGCTTCCTATGGACATAAGGAGTATCCGCATGGTCATTTTCGTTCCAACAGAAACGGCAGCCA
>CALKYI010000055.1 GCA_938003665.1 uncultured Flavobacteriales bacterium | reverse complement strand
TTTGGTAGGCGGTCTTTTCTTGGCCATCGAAGTAGATCGTCAGGCGAAGGGCCTCGTTGATGTTGCCCACGTTGGATTCGCGACGAACCGGCAGAAAACGGTATTGGTTTTGGCCATAAATACCGAGGGCTTCAAATTCCCAAGGACCATACCCGTCGGGATCCCATGTGGCATACCCTTGGACGTCGACGTAGCGCGGTTGATACTCGCCGCCTTCGTCGAGGGTGCCGAGTACGTAGCTGTTGTCCCGGTAGCGAATGCCTGTGTTGAGCGTGAATTTTTTGTGTCCGTCGGGTCCGGCAGCGGTGGCCCAGTCTTGCTGCAGCTGTGCTCCCAGCATGCTGGCCGTGATGCGCGTTTTGGCGGTGTTGGGCTTGCGGTAGCGGATGTCAAGGACCGAACTCATTTTGTCCCCGTACTTCGCTTCAAATCCACCGGCGGAAAACTCGATGGATTCCACCATGTCTGGGTTGGGGAAGGAGAGGCCTTCCTGCTGTCCCGAGCGAACGAGGAAGGGGCGATACACCTCAATGTCATTCACATAGACGAGGTTCTCGTCAAAACTTCCGCCTCTTACGTTGTAACCGCTGGACAATTCGCTGTTGAAATTGACTGGGGCTTGGATGAGCAGGTCTTCAATGGTGCCGCGGGGGGAGGGAATACGCGCGGCAACCTTGGGGTTGATGCGCTGGACGGGTTTGGTTCGTTCTCCATCGGCCACCACCTCGGACGCGTCCAATGCGACCCCGGCTGCCAACCGCACATCGATGCGCTGGGTGCCAGTGTCTGTGGCGGATACGGTGCGCTCTTGGGATTTGTAACCGACAAATCCGAAGCGCAATGTCCATGCGGTGCCTTGGCGCAGTTGCAGGGTGTACGAACCATCGTTGTCCGTGACCACGGCTGCGCGTTGCTGCTCGAGCGGGATGACGGTGGCACCCGGCAAGGCTGCTCCGCGCTCATTGGTGACGGAACCTTGGATGGTGATGATTTCTCCCTGCGCTTTGAGGGCTGGGGCGAGCATCCAACCGAGGAGGAGGACCCATGCAGTTTGCAGGACCCGTCGGTGCGTCAATCGGCTCATCGTTTCAGGGAACCGTTTCGTACTGCGTCGATGAATTTGGCCCAAGCGACGGGGTTGAAGACGTTGATGGGGGGCAATTGCCCGGCGTAATAATTCTGCTGTGCTTGTTGCTGCACGGTGTAACTGTACACTTCACCACCGTCGCGACCAACCTCCATGAGTCGGTCGTACAGGGCCGCTGGGTCCAAACGTTCTTGTCCGACCATATAGGCATCCGGTGAGAGTTGAAGTTGCAGGAATTCTTCCCGGAACCGCTCGCGGGTAGGCCAGGGGTAGATGAAGGCCTCCTCGAGGGCCACCGTATCCCGTCCCAGTGGCTGAACCACGTTCATGCGCGGCAATTCCAAATCAGTCGGGACGGCAAAGGCCTGGGTGAGGTATCCGACGGATGATACGGTGATGGTGTCTCCTGCCAATGCGGGGATGCTGAAAAAGCCATTTACATCGGTCATGGTCCCGCGCAGGTCCCGCGAGCGAAAAACCGTGGCATAGGCTAAGGGTGCGAGGGAGTCACCCGTCACCACCATGCCGCTGATTTGAACCACCTCAACAGCCGGGACCACCTCCGTGCTGTCTTGGGCTGTGACATGCATGACGGAGGTAAGGACGAGACTGACGGCAGTGAACCACTTCATGAGGGGCAAATTACGATGCCTGAGCAGTTTTGAATTCAGAAGTAAAGTGAAATTCCAATTCAGGGTAATTCGCGATTTCCATATCGAGCAAAAACTTGGATGGCGCGAGGAAGACGTCATTGCCGTCCTTGTCGGTCACCATATCGGTTCCCTTGATGCGTTTGAATTCCTCCAGTTTTGCTTCGTTGTCACTAACGATCCAACAGGCTTTGTAGTATGGTTTGGCTTGGAATTCGCACTTGGCTCCGTACTCGTGCTCCA
>CALKYI010000054.1 GCA_938003665.1 uncultured Flavobacteriales bacterium | reverse complement strand
TTCGCCTCCGCATAAGGACCCACAGGGAGCGCCTCTTCCCAAATACCGGTGGTGGCATTGTCTTGCCCCGGAATGCCTGTAGTCCAACCTCCAAAGTCGGAGTACTCATCGGAATCATTGATCAAAACCGGCTCAACCCCCACCAACAAATGGTACGGCAAATTCGGATAGCTCTCGTTCGCGGCAGCAAAAGGCGTAACCGCTGAGAGGCCGCCGAAATCATCTGTGATGCCCATGTAGTACGACACCACCGTTCCGGGCGCCTGAGCAGGAATTTCAGCGGTGAATTGGGCATTCCCGTCGGGGTTGTCCATGGCCACTTGCGACCACGTCCCCCCCTCCTCTGTTCGGTACCAGAGGTTCACTGCGTCGAAGTACAAGTTGTAAGGGAAGACAATGAACGTCTCTGCCTCGATTTCAATGGTCGACTCCGCTTGGACAAACTCCTCGGAGTTGTGATCGATTTCGGCGTAGCTGAAGATGGAAATGCCGTGGATGTCAAAACCTTCAACGATGGCCATGTCGTTGGGCGTTCCGTTGGACAAATCACCGTCGTCGTCGTCGGCCTGCAACACGTCCAAGAGAACATCGGTATACGCTTGCCCCTCGCTTCCATTGGGCGCTGTGGCTTGAAGGCCTGGGTAAGCATCGATGAAGAGGGCCATGGTGGCATCCCAATCTCCTCCCATCAGCAGGTGGGTATCGTACCAGGCGCCACAGATGATTTCACCGTCTGCGTGAACCTCCCCCACCAAATCCTGTGGGTACACTTTCGGTTCCTCGTCGTAAACGCGGATGCCATCTTCGTTGTCGGTGTAGAACCCTTTACCAATTTCCGCAATGTCCCCAAGGCTCATGGCCCACAGATCGGCATAGCCTTCGTTCATGGCGCCGTTGTTGAACCCCGCACCGAGGCTCGCGTAGTAGTAACCGTTGATGCCGTGACCGTACTCATGCCAAACAACGTCTGCGATGAGTGACGTGGCATTGCACCCGCCTCCTACGTCGTAGAAGTTGATGCTCTGACCATCGTAAAACGCGTTGCACTCACCGGCCACATCAATGTTCGTGGGAAGCGAGAAATCGAGGTCTGTGAAGTCAGGCATGTACGCCTTCATATGATCGTGGATTCGAATTGTCGAGCGGTAAGCTGAACGCTCCTTCACATTGCCCAGATCCGAGAAGTCGACAGCGTTGTAGCCGTCGGTGAATTCCGCATCGAATGATGGAGTAACACCGTTGGTGTAGATCGTGCTCCAGCGGCCGGTCAAATCGACACCAACCGTTTGCGGTCCACTTTCGTTGGTGATGAATCCTCCGTCTACGTCGGTGAATACCGTTTCTCCTGAAAATGCCAATTCAAGGGCGGGCATGCCCAGCGTTACCTCTGCTTGATACGGATACAACTCGTGAACGCTCGATGACACTTCGCCGCTGATAACCATAGGCAAGGACGGCGCAGGCCGGTCGATTCCCATGCGCAATACTGCACGATCGGGTCTTCCATTCATGGCAGGAACACCCC
>CALKYI010000053.1 GCA_938003665.1 uncultured Flavobacteriales bacterium | reverse complement strand
CTGCGTCGTCCGCTTTGGACTCGTGCTCGACCTCAAATTCATTGGCGCGCAATTGGCCCATCAAGACTTCGGAATCGTAAATGTTCTTGGCGCATCCCAAGGTCACCACATTCACTTTGCGCGGTTTCGTTGTACGGGTTCTCATGGTCCTTAGGCGTTTTGGGATTCCCAGTCAGCTGGCAACAAGCTATCGATGAATTCAATCACCTCAAAGTCCTGCAGGTCCTCCATCTTCTCACCAATGCCAATGAAGCGCACGGGAATGCTCAACTGGTCCGAGATCGCCAGGACGACGCCGCCTTTGGCTGTGCCGTCCAACTTGGTAAGGATGAGTCCGGTAACGTCGGTAGCTGAGGTGAACTGCTTGGCCTGCTCGACGGCGTTTTGGCCGGTGGAGCCGTCGAGCACGAGCAGTACCTCGTGCGGCGCGCCGGGCACAATACGATCCATCACGCGGCGAATTTTGGTCAATTCCTCCATCAAACCGCGCTTGTTGTGTAGGCGGCCTGCGGTATCGATGATGACCACTTCTGAGTTGCGCGCCACGGCGGCTTCCAAGGTGTCGAAGGCGACGGCCGCTGGATCTGCACCCATGTGCTGGGCGATGATGTCCACGCCGGCGCGTTCAGACCAAATCTTCAATTGATCAATGGCTGCAGCTCGGAAGGTATCTGCCGCTCCGAGCAACACGCGCTTCCCGGCTTGCTTGTAACGCCAAGCCAGCTTACCGATGGACGTGGTCTTGCCTACGCCGTTCACGCCGACGACCATGATGACGCGGGGCTGGCCGGCCGCCGGTTCGTTGGCGGTAGCAGCGCCTTGTGCGTCCTCCGTGAATAAGCCGCCAATCTCCTCGCGCAACATGGTGTACAACTCTTCCACCTCAGCATAGGCTTCAAACCGGGCGCGCTTGCGCAATCGATCCAGGATTTTCATGGTGGTGTCCACCCCCACATCGGCCGTAATCAGTGCCTCCTCTAATTCATCCATCAAATCCTCGTCGACGCGGCGACGGCCGGTGAAGACCTTCGACAGCTTTTGGAAGACATTAGAACGTGACTTTTCCAGTCCGCTGTCCAAGCTTTCCTTTTGCTTGCCCGAGAAAATGCGCTTGAAAAAACTCATGTTGAACGAAAGTTAAGGGATAAAAAAAGGGCCGTCTCCACTGGAGTTCGGCCCAATTCCATGCGTTGGCGCGCAATCAGTCGCGAGCCAACCAGTCTTTTACGTCGTCGTTGTGAACCACCTCCTCACGGAAGGTGAAGGCACCAGTCTTCGCGCTGCGTACCATCTTGATCACTTTCGTGTGCTGCTTACCTCCACCTGTCTGGAGCGATGCTACTGTTTTCTTTGCCATGGCTCAGTTTATTTAATCTCTTTGTGGAGGGTGTACTTGCGCAACACCGGGTTGTACTTCTTCAATTCGATTCGATCCGGAGTATTCTTCCGGTTCTTGGTTGTGATGTAGCGGGACGTTCCGGGCATGCCAGAATCCTTGTGCTCGGTGCACTCCAAAATCACTTGTACGCGGTTGCCTTTCTTGGCCATCTTTCGAAAATTGGAGTGCAAATATAACCAATCCTGACGACCTTACAAGGGGTTT
>CALKYI010000052.1 GCA_938003665.1 uncultured Flavobacteriales bacterium | reverse complement strand
TGTTTACCTCTTCAATCACCCGGATGCAGGGGTCTGGATTGGTGCGACTCCCGAGGTGCTGCTGCGTCAATCATCGAACCAATTTGAAACCGTGGCGCTGGCGGGGACGAAGTCCGATGCTTCCCGGCCTTGGTCCAAAAAAGAACGGCACGAGCAGGCGTTGGTTGTGGATTACATTGAGCAAAAACTGCGGTCTCACTCGGCCACCGATTTGAACGTCGGAGCTCCAGAATCCATCGGCTATGGGCAACTTGAGCATCTGAAATCAAAGATGGCTTTTGCTTCTGAGTACGCAGCGGATTTTTGGTTGGACGTGCTGCATCCCACGCCTGCTGTGGGCGGGGTGCCGAAGGCGGAGGCCTTGAAGTTCATCGCCTCCCATGAGAAAGGCGAGCGCAAGTATTACACAGGTTACCTGGGACTGGTGCAAAATGAGAAGGCCGAATTCTACGTCAACTTGCGGTGCATGCAGTGTTTCGCTGGTGGGTACCAGCTCTACGCCGGCGGCGGCATTGTGAAGGGGTCTGATCCCCAAAACGAGTGGAAAGAAACCCAGGATAAAATCAATTCCATCCGAACCGGACTGGGTGGCTGATAGCCTGTTGCAACAACGTACCTTTGTGGCATGATGACTTCCAATCATCCCGGTGCTGCTGTGCTCTTGCAAACGTGGGTGGCATGCGGACTGCGTGAAGTCGTTGTATCTCCAGGATCACGGAACGCACCGTTGGTCATTGCTGCGCAGGCCCATCCAGAATTGCAGTTGGTCACAGCTTTGGATGCGCGTTCAGCCGCGCATGTGGCACTGGGCTTGGCCTTGAAAACCGGACGGCCAGCTGCCGTGGTAAGTACGTCCGGGACTGCTGCCGTCAACCACGGTCCGGCATTGGCCGAGGCCTTTTTCAGTGGAATCCCTTTGGTGAGTATTACGGCAGATCGGCCGGTCTCTGCCCGCGGGACAGCTCCGGGCCAAATGGTCCATCAAACGGACCTGTTTCGGTCGCACACCCTCTTGTCCCTGGAGATCGATGAATTGGAATTGACGGCAGAAGCGATTGTCGATATCGCACACCAAGGATGGCGAGCAGCTCAACGAGGTCCAGTGCACGTGAATGTACCTTTTGAGGAGCCGCTCTACGCACTAACGAATGCGCCCGCATCCGACGCGCAGATAAACTTGCCACTGGAGGAAGAAGAGGTTCAGCCCATGCCCGAGGCGCTGCAAGACGCCTTGAGTTGCCATGACCCGAGGGTCCTCGTGCACATTGGGGCATTGCCGCTCGGCGGGGCAGACGCGCAGATGGTTGAATCGTTGGAAGAACGGTTTGGCCTCATTGTCGATGCTTTTGCAGTTGCAGGAACGGATGCTGAAGGAAGCACGGCAAGGTGGTTGGCCGGGTGGGATGAACACGACGTTGCATCGCCTCAGGCCATCGTTACCGTCGGTTTGCCTCCCATGGACAAACGTTTCAGAGCGCGCGTAAAAGCTTGGGGAATTCCACATTACCACATCGGCACGGGTGCGGCAGCCGACTTTTTTGACACCCCTGTGAAGCACTGGAAAACATCGCCAGCAGCGGGATTGACGGAATTGATTGAAGCCGTTCCCCACGTCAATGCTTATGCCCAGGCTTGGAGTGTTCGTAAGGCGCAATTGGATGCATTGACGGCTCAGTTGCAAACCGATCGTTGGGTGGATTTTGAAGTATTTCGGTGGCTTGCTCACCACTTGCCCAATGCCAGTTCGATTCATTTTGCCAATTCCACTTCGGCGCGTTACGCTCAATGGTTTGGGTGGCGGGGAAACCGTCTTCACGCCAACCGCGGAGTTGCTGGCATCGACGGCTGCCTGAGCACGGCAGTCGGGGATGCGATGCAGGCACCCGAAGAGCCGACCTTCTTGATTTCGGGAGACGCGGCTTGGTTGTACGATGCCAACGGCCTCATGGTTCGCCCGCGTCCGGCGAACCTCAAAATCATCGTCATCAACAATGGCGGTGGCAACATATTTAGGTGGTTGGACGGACCCGCGAAAACGGGATTGCTTGAGTCGCATTTTGAAGCGGGCTTTGCCCAGGATGTGTCGGGCTCCGCAAAGCAATTGGGCCTAGCGTACTCACTGGCCGTGGATTGGGATTCATTGGCTGAAGGATTTGACCAATGGCTCAACAATGCGGAACCTGCCTTGTTAGAAATCCGCACACCGGGAGAGGCGTCGGCTGATTATTTGAAGGGGCAATTGGCCCAATTGTCCGATGCCATGAACCGGATGAACCCCAACAACGAATCGATTTGAACCCACGGATCAAAGCATTCCTTCTTGCCTCTCGGCTGCGCACGCTGCCGTTGGCATCAGCGTGCGTTATGGTGGGCGGG
>CALKYI010000051.1 GCA_938003665.1 uncultured Flavobacteriales bacterium | reverse complement strand
GATGCCCTCCTCGTCAAGGTCCACCGGACAGCCTCCAGCGCAGGGGTCACAAGACTCCCAGACACCGCAGGCATGGTGATCGCGCCATCCACCGTAATGACCCGGTTCACAAACTCGCCGGTCGTCAACGTGCAGGATTCGCCTCCGGCAAACTGCTCGGATGCCCCCCAATCAAACGTGGTGAACTTGTATTCCTGAATGCTGGCGGGCCAGAACATGGTGATCGTCCAAATCCCATCGCCTTCCGGGTCGGACAAGGGGTCGGTCGTCGCGTTCCACCCGTTGAACGTGCCGGCGAGGTAAATGGGCCCGTCCGGCGACGAGGGGTCGTTCATGTCCACGGACAACGTCACGGGGAAAATGCACGAGCCATCGTCCACGTTGGCGCCCGGATTGAAGTTGACGGCATCGCCATCCGTGCAGCCGGGCACGGGGCCACCACCGCCACCACCATTGCCATCACTCAATCCGGGGCGCGTGGCAAGCCAGTAGAGTGTGTTGGTCTTCGTGTTGCCGTCGTCGTATCCATTCAACGTCTGGCATTCACTCCACGCCGCATCCGGATCGATGACCGCATGGGCCATGTAGATGAAACCCTTCCAGCCCTCACCAATGCTCGGACTCGTCGTCGCGGGTTGGATGACCGGGTATTCCTCCTCGATCCACTCCGCGCGCAACAGCTCCTCGGTGATGGGCGTGTACGGTAGCATTTGAATGCCGTGGATGAACTCGAGGTTGGCACCGAAAAAGGTGGCGTGATCAACCTTGGTCCCACACAGGATGCCCACCACCTTGTTGGAGGCAAACGGCTCGGGGTAGACCCCTTCTCCGGTGTTGATTTGCCAGTACTTCCAAGTCGAACGAAGCTCGGTGGCGAGCATCACCCGGCCCAGGTCGCGAATCCGGTCATCCCCGATGGCGAGGCCGTAGAGGTACACCCCATACCAGGCATTCACTGCTTCGGACGAGCTCTCTTGGTTCCGGGCATCCCCGAACTCGAACAGGCCTGCGGCCCACGAGTGGCCCACGAACCAATCCTTGTTCCGCATGAAGCCGTAATGCGGGTCAGCGCCAGACGGCTCTGCGACATCGCGGATCAGGTGCATGACCTCATCGCCCCACTGGCTCACCCACGCCGGGTTGTCCTTGGCCATCGCAGCGGCGGCATAAATCCAATACCCGTAGTGGAAGTGGTGGTCGTTGTAATAGCCCTGACCAAATGCGGCGCCGGCATTGTTGAGGCCCGAGCCAATCACCAATCCGCCCCACGTCTGATCGTACACGAGCGGGTCGCCGTTTTGCCCAGCGAGCCGCTCTTCGAGCGCGCTGCCCAACGCCGTGCGGTACTGAGACGCGAGCGCAGGCTCATTGAGTTCATCCGCGATGAGCGCCAGCCTGGCCAACGCAGCAAATTGCTTGCCCCCGAAGTAGGGATCACCGGCCGTCACCGCAAACCCGACATCTTGAGCCAGTGCATTCCGCACGTCTTGCTCGTAATCCGGGTGAATCGGCTGCGCCGCCTCGAATCCAATGGTCGTCAGCGGCTCCTCCATCGTCCACGACAAGCCGGAGATGCCGGTCATGTCGCCCTTCATCGTGTTGTGCACCACACCCGTCGTCGAGGGCGACACCAGCACGTCCATGTGGTGCGGGAGGGCCATCATCAGCAGGGGACCGGAACCTTCCGTCTCCCAGTCAAACGTGATGGTGCCCACGTCGCCCGTCGCCGTCGCCGACACGGTGCCCCCGGTTGGAATGCGCCCCGCGTGGGCGTCCAACGTCGACTCACTGTTGGCGTCAAGCAAGGCCGCACGAAGCGAACCCGTGAAAGGCGCCGATGCCTGAAGGCCACCGTTGTTCAAGCTCAGCGTGATGGTCGAGGAGGCGTAGATGACCCAAGTCTGGCCGTTGTTCATGGCGACCTCGAACCGGGTACCGGTGGTCGCGGAACTCGCCGAGCCTCCATTGACACTGTTGATGGCATGCACCGTCCCAATGCGGGGCGTCAACCCCATGTAGTGCATGGTCATGTAAGGTTGGCCGCGCACCAGGTCGGTGTGCATCGAGCCCGAACCGGACCCCCACGCCAAGCTGACGTGCAGCGGTCCGTGGTCCGTGATCTGTTGCGCCGGCGTGCTCTGAACCGACCGGAAGCTGAGGTTCTCGGTCATCGAGCTGAAAATGAAATTGGCGTCCACGACCTTGTTGGGTGCGCCGAACTTCAAGGCATCACCGCTGACCTGAACGAGATAGGGCAAGGTATTGACCGTGAGTCCACCCCCGCCGAGGGCAAGGTTTTGCCACCACGCATTGGTCGGGAGCGGACCACTGCTGTCCTCCCACAGTCCTGTGGGATTCAAGCCATGGGGTTGGCTGCTGAATGGAGGCGTGTCCGTAGACAGAGGAGAACCTCCCAAAAGGGAAATCTGGGCTGGACTCGCGACAGCGGCGGCGAGCAGCAGGGAAAGCAGGATAAAGCGCATCGGTTAGCCTTGAAGGTACGTGACCCACCTCCCAAGGTTGCCAAACCGCCCGATGAGATTCGTCAGCATGGCGCTGTTGTGACCTGCGTCACACCGCTTCCGATCGCGATCAGCCCTCCGCGATGGCCGCGATGCCGGGCAAGGTCTTGCCCTCG
>CALKYI010000050.1 GCA_938003665.1 uncultured Flavobacteriales bacterium | reverse complement strand
TTGAAAGAGGCAGCAGGTGCAGGTCCAGAGGTCGGTTACAACAAAGGCATCATCCTCATCCAAAAGGGCGATTACGCTTCTGCGATTTCCAACATGGGCCGCGTAAGTTCAGTAAACGTTGCCCTGGCGAAGATGCTCAACGGCGATGCAGCCGGTGCAAAAACGACCTTGGAAAATGAGGACGACGACAGTGCAGTTGCTAGCTAAGTAATGGATGTGGCATGTCCGCGATTGAACGATTCAGCAGGTGTCAAGAAGCACCTCGGAGAGGCCTTGGCCAAGGACCCCGACCTCCGCAAGAAAGCAGAGAAAGACTTGGAGTTCCGCAACTTGCGCGACGCCATTGGACTCTGATCAAACGAGAAGAATATGAGAAAGCCCCGGTATTGCCGGGGCTTTTTTTTGTTGCCAATGGATGGCGTGTGGGGTACCTTCCGTGCCATGAAGCAATCGATAAAACGTTGGGGAGCGGTCTTGCTCTTTGTGTGTGGTCTGTACGCCGCTTGGTCGCAGAGCGAGGGGGGGACATGCAGTGATTTTCTGTTTGATTTGCAGGATGTTCGGTTTGAGGCCATTGAAGCCCCTTGGGCAACCGGAGGAGCCTGGGAGCTGCGCATCAAACAACCTTTGGATCATGCTAACCCAGAGGTAGGCTCATTCTACCAACGCGTGTACGTAACCGAATTTGACCCTTCAGGTCCGACCGTCATGGTGACGGAGGGTTACGATCGAGGTCGAAATTATCCGAGTGAGTTAGCTTCGGCTATCGGAGCCAACCAAGTCATTGTTGAACACCGGTTTTACGGTGCCAGCGTCCCCGATTCATTGGACTACACCTACTTGAACATCGAGCAGGCGGCGCAGGACCTTCACCGCATTCGGACCGTGTTGGGAGGGTATTTCACAGGTCCTTGGGTAGCCTCGGGCATCAGCAAAGGTGGCCAGACGACCATTTTCTACCGGTACTTTTTTCCGGACGATGTCGCGGCCAGTGTGCCGTACGTTGCTCCTGTAAATCTGGCCTTGGAAGACGAGCGCATCTATGAATTCCTCAATGAGGTAGGGACGCGAAAGTGCCGCAAGGACATCGCCGCTATCCAGCGCCGCATCTTGACCGACTACGACGCCAGCTTGGTGCGCTTGAAATGGCACGCAAAAGGCCAAGGGCTGCGCTTCAACTACCTCACCGTAGAAGAGGCGTTTGAATACGCGGTGTTGGAGTACCCGTTCTCGTTTTGGCAGTGGGGAGCAGATTGCGGTGATATCCCCGAGGCAGATGCGCCGTTGGACGACATCTTGGACCATTTCTTGGAAGTCAGCGGTCTGGCCTTCTTCTCAGACGATGGCATGGAGGATTACGCGTCGCACTATTACCAATGTGCGGTCGAATACGGGTATTACGGGTACGAAACGGAGCCCTTTGAAGGGTTGCTGCGCGCGTTGCCAATGTCCCCCCATCACTCGGCCATCTTCACCCCCAACCATCTGGAGGTGCCGTACGATGGCGGTGCACTGGCGCAGACCGTTTACGATTGGGTCGAAACCAACGGAGATGAGTTCATCTACATCAACGGTGCCTTGGACACATGGAGCGCAACCGCCATGCCGCCCAACGCGGACCGGGATGCGCTATACTACTTTCTGGATGGCCAGAGCCACGGAACTGCACGAATCCGCAACATGAGCGATGCGCAACGTGCGGAGGTGAAGGAGGCGCTGGAACGTTGGCTGGGTGCCCCAGTAGTGGGCAGCTTGGCGGAGTGATCAGCTTGGAAACCCGAGTTTACGGACCGCTTCCCAAAGCACTAGGCCGCCACAGACGCTTACGTTTAGGCTTTGCTTCACGCCAAATT
>CALKYI010000049.1 GCA_938003665.1 uncultured Flavobacteriales bacterium | reverse complement strand
ATCGTTGCAGACGAAGTCCGTCATCTCGGCAGCATCGTTCCAGGAGACTACGAAGGTCTTGAACGAGGCAGCGGTGAGCGGAAAGCAGGATTTCTTGAACGGCTTGAAGGAAAATGTGATCGTCGGTCACTTGATTCCTGCCGGGACAGGAACCCGTGCATTTACCGAGAAAAAGGTGATTACGCGCCGTCCGAACTTGGAGCTTGCTCCAGCAGAGGAGAAGGCAGAAGCCTAAGCAACACTGCAAATGCATACGAAAAAGCCCGTCGCGAGACGGGCTTTTTTCGTTTATACAGGCGTCTTTGACGCAGCCTGAGGCGAGGTTTTATTGTTCGCCAGATGAGATGGCCCTGGCAGCCGCTTCCGCAGCGTCCTCTTGATCCGGGGCAGCTGCTGGTGCGGCGGCTCCGCTGTATCCGAACAGGCGGTTCTCCTTGATGATGCGGTCCACAAAATCAGGCACCATGGACTCCCAGCCGTCTTGGCCTGTTTTGATGAGTTCGAGGGCTTCCTTGCTGAAAATACCCAGGACATCTTCATCGTAGGGGATATCGATGATGCGCTTGTTGAACCGGAGGTAATCGAACAACGGCTGCATGCGCGGGTGCAAGGGGGTGTTCTCCACTTTCCACAGCTCACCAGAAGGTTGGTCCATCCACGGATAGAGGTACATCTTTAAATCGCGGCTGAACAAGATGCCAAACGCCTCGAGGATGCCACCATTGAGGTTGCGGTAGTACTTCTCGTCAAAGACCATCGACAGCGTATTGGCGCCCATGATAATTCCCATACGTTTTTTAGTGTGCTGGGAGAAGAACTCACCGAGTTTGAAGTATTTCTGGTAATTCGAGATGAGTACTGTCTGGCCTATCGAACACAATACGTCGGCGCGGTCCAGGAAATCTTGCTCGTCGATGTCGCCTTCTGCCGAGAGGTTGTTGAGCGTGATTTCGAAGAGCACTTGGATGTTGTCTTCCTCGACACGGGCTTCCTGCTTGAATTGCTGAAGTCCTTTGGCGATCATGTCAATGCTGACCTTGGTCACCGGTCGGAAGGATCCGCGGATGGCGAGGATGTTCTTCTTGTACAGGACATCAGCCGCCTGTCGGTTCCGGCCGTCAGGGGAGAAGATGACCGCATCTGTCATGCCGTTTTTGACCAATTGAAGGGACAGCAGGCGGTTGTCTACGCTTTCGAAATCGGGCCCATTCATTTCGATCATATCAATCTCCACCTGGTCGCGATCGAGGTTGTCGTAGAGCGATTTCAGGAGTTCCTTGGGCTTTTTGTAGAAAAAGACGCAGCCGTAAACGAGGTTGACCCCAAGCATGCCAACCGTCTGGTGTTGCAGGAGGGCGTCACTCTCATGCAATCGGGCGTGGAGGATGACTTCGTTGGGCTCCTGATCGGGAGCGGTTTGGAACTTGAGACCGAACCAACCGTGGCCTTGGTTGGTCTTGTGGTAATTGATGGTCGCAACCGTATTTGCGAAGGCGAAGAAATGCTTGGAGGGGTGCTCAGCACGATCCAAACGATCGACCATCAATTGGTATTCGTGAGCGAGCATCTTGTGCACGCGGCTTTCGCAGACGTACCGTCCGTTTTTCTCCTCCCCGTAGATGGCATCCGAAAAATCCTTGTCGTAGGCCGACATCGCTTTGGCGATGGTGCCAGAGGCTCCCCCGGCGCGGAAGAAGTGGCGGACGACCTCTTGGCCCGCGCCGATTTCGGCGAACGTACCGTACAGGTCCTGATTCAGGTTGATGCGGAGTGCTTTCTGTTTTGCAGAGAGGACGACACGGTTGGAATCCATGGCAATGCTGATTTCAGTGTTGGGCCTGTTTCAACAAATGTACGAGATGAACAGGGCGTACCTTTGGTTCATGGAGGTGGAATTCACATTTCTCGGAACAGGCACGTCGCAGGGCGTGCCGATCATCGGGTGTGCATGTGAAGTTTGCCAGAGTGAAAATACACGCGACCAGCGCTTGCGCGTTTCCCTTTGGGTCAAGGCAGGCGGGGCGACGGTGGTCATTGATACCGGTCCGGATTTTCGCCAGCAATGCCTAAGGGCTAGGGTGGATGCCCTCGATGCGGTCGTGTTCACACACGAACACAAGGACCACGTAGCCGGCTTGGATGACATCCGACCGTTCAATTTCCGCAGTCGAAAAGACATGCCGGTCTTCGCGACGGAGCGTGTGGAGCAGGCCTTACAGCGGGAATTCAAGTACATATTCGAAGCGGATTACCCCGGTGTACCGCGGGTGCAGCTCCATCGCATCGCGGAAGAACCGTTCGCGATTGGAGACGCTCGGTGGTGGCCACTTCCGGTATTGCACCACAAGTTGCCTGTGCTGGGCTTTCGCATTGGCGGCTTGGCCTACATCACCGATGCGAATCAACTGTCACCGCTGGCGCTGGAACGCTTGGATGGGGTGGATGTGCTTGTCTTGAATGCCCTGCGCCGAGAGTCACATATTTCCCATTTCACCTTAGAACAGGCCTTGGAATGGGCTTCGAAAATTGGCGCCCGCCAAACCTATTTCACCCACATCAGCCACCAATTGGGCTTTCATGATTCCGTGAATGCGGAGCTGCCTGATGGGGTGGCGTTGGCGTATGACGGCTTGGTCGGTACCGCCCATGGAGTCGGGTTGGATTGACCGTATTTTCGCACGACCATGACGTTGCTCTTTCTCCGTTTGTTCTCGCGATTGCCGTTCGGTGTACTGCATGCAATCAGCGGGCTGGTCGCACGGCTGGCCTCGGATGTGCTAGGTTACCGTCGTCCGGTGATTCGGGGCAACATAGAACGCAGTTTTCCCAAACGTTCCGTGGCAGAGCACCGGCAAATTGAACGCCTGTATTACCGACATTTCGCGGACATTACGCTAGAGTCCATCAAGAACTTCTCGATTTCCGATGCGGAAGCTCGTTCGCGCATGGCGCATGAGCATGTTGACGTTTTTGAACCGTTTTTTCAGGCCGGTAGGAGCGTGCTCATCGCAGGAGGCCATTTCAACAACTGGGAACTCTATGCCATGACGGCCAATCAAAACGTGCCACATGATGTCATGGCGGTGTATAAGCGCCTGTCCAACAAAAGCATGGACGAAGCCGTGCGTGAATCGCGTCAGCGGTTCGGCCTGGAAATGGTGCGTACGGTTGATTCCCAGGCTTGGATGGACGCGCACATAAGAGGCGCGCGTCCCAAAGCGGTGGTCATGGGATTTGATCAAAGCCCCGCTGATCCGCTCAAATCGTGGTGGAACGACTTCTTGCACCAAGAGACGGCGTGGTATTTCGGATTGGAGAAATGGGCGCGCATGTACGACTTGCCGGTGATTTATGGGCACATCAAGAAGCTGAAGCGCGGCCGCTACGAAACGCATTACGAGCTCGTCACAGATGCGCCGAATGCGTTGCCTGAAGGTGCCATCCTTCAACGGTGCATTGATCTTCTGGAAGCGGACATCCGCGAGACGCCGCACCAGTGGTTGTGGTCACACAAGCGGTGGAAGCATGTGCGTCCCGAGTCCATGCCGTTGAACCCGCGGCCAGAAATCGAAATCCACCCCGTCGATCATGCATGAGGTGCCCTTAGCAGAACGCATGCGCCCACGGACCCTCGAGGACTATCTGGGTCAGGGCCATTTGGTGGGCGAAGATCAAGTCCTCCGCCGTTCGGTTGAAGGGGGGAATGTCCCGTCCATGATTTTGTGGGGACCACCAGGCGTGGGGAAGACCACCTTGGCGAAGATTATTGCTTCCCAATCGAACCGACCGTTTCACGAACTCTCCGCCGTTCAAAGTGGCGTCAAAGAGGTCCGCGAAATCATCGCGAGTGTGAAGCGATCGGGTATGTTCGCGGGCCGTGCTATTTTGTTCATCGATGAGATTCACCGGTTCTCAAAATCGCAGCAAGACAGCTTGCTTGGTGCGGTCGAACAGGGCTTGGTTACCCTCATCGGTGCCACAACAGAGAACCCCTCATTCGAGGTGATACCGGCATTAATAAGTAGATGTCAAGTATATGTTTTACAGTCTTTTGACGAAATTCAACTGAAGCAAATTGTAAATCGAGCAATTGCAGAAGATGAAGTTCTGAGCATGCGTACGATTGAGGTAAAAGAGTGGGAGGCGTTGTTTCGGGCGAGCAGCGGTGATGCTCGCCGCTTGCTCAATGCGGTGGAGCTCCTGGTTGGGTTGTCAACAGAAGATTCCGTGGTCATCGATAATGCATCGGTCAAATCGGCCTTGCAATCTTCAACGGTTCGATTCGACAAAAAAGGGGATGCCCATTACGACATTGCTTCTGCCTTGATCAAGAGCATCCGAGGGAGCGACCCGAATGCGGCCGTGTATTACTTGGCCCGCATGTTGGCTGGTGGTGAGGATCCCAAATTCATTGCGCGACGCTTGGTGATTTCGGCGGCTGAGGACATTGGCTTGGCCAATCCTACCGCCATGGTGATGGCCAATGAGACCTTCGCGGCTGTAGAGCGCATCGGTATGCCTGAGGGCCGCATTCCATTGAGCCAGTGCGTGATTTACCTGGCCACCAGTCCAAAGAGCAATGCGGCGTATGCAGCCATCAACCATGCCATGCAGTTCGTCAACCAAACGGGGGACTTACCGGTTCCGCTGCACCTGCGCAACGCGCCCACTCAACTCATGAAGGACCAGGGGTTCGGCAAAGGGTACCAATACGACCACGATGCGGACCAAGGAGCCTCGGGCCAAGAGTTTTTACCGGAGAGAATAGCTGGCACCTCCTTTTACAACCCGGGCAACAACACCAAAGAGGCCAACATCCGCCAGGCCATGCGGGCCATATGGAAGGAGAAATACGGTTTTTGACGCAATCAGCGCATCAAAACCCAGCGCCGGCTCGCCAGTGGTGCGTCGGTTCCTGTCAATTGAAGAATGTAAGTGCCATTGGGCGCAGAATCATCAACCCGGGTGGATCCTTGGAAGATGCCTTCCGCTGTTGACCACGCTGGTACGAGGCCTTCTTGGACCAGGTGCCCACCTGCATCGAAGAGTTGCCAAGTCACGGGGATTTCTTCTCCGCTATAAAGCCAGCGCACGATGCCGTCGCTGCTGGGGTTGGGAAAGACCAGGGCATCCGAGGGTTCCTCCGCGTTCCACGTGGCTGCTCCGGCTTCATCCAACAGTTCAAAGGCTATCCTGAAATCAGGTATGCCGTAGCCCATGCTGTCATTGGGTTGGGCATACAGGTGTGCGGACGCGGTGATGGCATTCCGGATGTCGTGGGCGGTTGCTGTGGGAAAGGCTTGCCACAGGCAGGCGGCCGCTCCGCACAAGATGGGCGAGGAGAAACTGGTGCCGTTGCCCCGGCGAATCGTGGAATCGGCAAACGGATAGGCGGCTTGCACCCCCAACGCCATGACATCGGGCTTGACCCGTCCATCCGCGGTGGGCCCCCAACCACTGAATACAGCGTGTTGGCCATCGGCATTTACAGCGCCGACCGTCAAGATGCCGTCAGCATCGGCTGGGGCTGTAATGTAATGCCAGGCTGCCGCTCCGCTGTTGCCCGCGCTCGTGGTGCACAGGATGCCTTTTTGCGCAGCCCATTCGGCGGCTTGACTGATGCGCGTAGTCGTGCCATTCAAGTCGTCGTAGACGTGGTTCATCGTGCTGTCGTCAAACAAACTGTAGCCGAGTGAGGTGTTCATGAGGTCGACACCAATGCTGTCCGCGTGTTCAGCGGCGGCCACCCAGTAATCTTCTTCGATCAGGTATTCGCTGTATGCATCTTCGGTGCGGTACAAGACGAAGGTCGCGTCCGGCGCCGTTCCAATGAGCGAGTCCTCCAAGTGCCCGGCCATGGTGCCGAGCACGGCCGTGCCATGCCGGTGATGGGCAAACAATCCGCCCTGTGAATACATGGCGTCGAGGCCTTCCTGGATCCGTCCTTCGTTCCACGCCCGTTGGAAAATGGGCAGGCTCTCTGTGTTTTCAAACCCGGCGTCCAATACGGCAATGGTCATTCCCTCGCCGCGAAAGCCGAGTCCGTGCAGCCAATCGGCATTCAGCTGTTGCAGTGGGGCCAGTCCGCCTCCGTATGCGGTCTGTTCGACGAATGCACGGGCGGGCGCTGCAGCATCGGGCTCCCGGACTTCGCCATCAACGCAGAGCACGCTTTTTACGTCGGTGACCATGGGCAGCTCAAGCAGGGCATACGGATCAAAAGCGGTGTCGACCACGGCGATGGTCACGGCATTGAACCACTTGCTGTGAAGGATGACCTTGAATCCATCCATGGCCCGAAGGGTGTCGATGTAGGAAGGGGGGATGGGCAGGTCCTGTGCGGTGATGGCGATGTTTTGGAGGGCCCTTCGGTAGATGGCCTTGGGGCTCAAAAATTCGGTAGGCGCGTCCAAGGTGTACGGGGTCGAGTGCCCGGCGGGCAATTCCTCCGAGAGCTTCCCGTCAAACTGGATCCAATACCGATTGGGAGCTGTTTGCCCTTGGGCTTCAGCGTGCCAACACAAGATCGCCGCGACCGCCAGCGTTGCACAGAGCGCACGGAATGGGCTCATTGCTTTTCGCTGCTTTTCAGCGTGCCGTTTTCGTAGCGCTCAATCAGCAGCAACCGACCATTGAGGTCGTAGTTGTAGACATCGCCATCCAACTTTCCGTCCACGAATTCGCCTTCCCGGCGGATGGCTTCTCCGCTGAGGATGCGCTTGCGAATGGGGTCGCCCGTTTCGGGGTCGAGGGATTCTTCAATGATCCATTCTCCGGTGTCGTGCCACTCTCGGAAAGGACCGGTTTTGAGTTGGTTGACGACTTCAAATTCTTCTTTGGGTCGCCCATCCGAAAAGGTCAACAGGACTGGGCCGTTTTCGTGGATTTCCTGAAGCAATTCACCTTGATCGAACTGCCGTGTGGTCTGCACCGTGCCGTCTTCCATGAAGGACTTCCAGTATCCGTTCTCTTTGCCCGTATCGTACATACCCACCGTCTGGGGCCGGCCGTTGGCGTAGTTGATTTTGCACATGCCGTGGAAGACGCCGTCGCGGTAATTGATTTCCGAAAGTACCGTTCCAAATTCATCCCACGTCTTCCAGGTGCCGTCGCGTTCACCGTCCACGTACGATCCTTCCTCTAGGCGTTTCCCATTCTTGCTCAAGGTCACAGCTGGGCCATGAAGGACGTCCATGTTGTAGTTTTCCTTCAGTCGGACTTGACCATTGGCATCGTAATACACCCACTCGCCTTGTTTGAGGCGCATCGGTTCCCCTTGGTCGTTGAGTTTGCGGCTGGTCATGTACATCCCTTCCGCCTGCAGCGAGCCGCCTTGGCGGTACAATTTCGTGAAGGCCTTGCGTCCGTTTTCGATGTGCGTCACTTCGGACATCAGTTCGCCGGATTCGAAGAAAAACTTGAACTGGCCTGATGGCGTGCCGTCTTTGAATTGGCCTACGTAATAGAGGTTGCCGTTGGGCCAGACGCGGATCCACTTGCCCTCTTTGTTGTTCTTGGCGTTGTTTACATTGAAATCAATTCCGGCCTGTCCAGCGGGGTAATTGCCTCCGGAAGGCGTTCCCGGTTGTGCCCACAGGGCATGGCCCATGAAAAAGGCAAAACAGAGGACGAGGGTAGCAGGGGTGACGTTGCGCATCATGAAAGCGAAATTAAACAATTGAGAGGTGGTCCCACGGGTAAGAACGGATGCGTTGATGCGATTTGTACACGGTCCATGGACACAGGCCTATCCTTGTGTACTTTTGCCCTCCCAAACACCATTATTTCAGAACCATGAAAGTAACTGTAGTCGGCGCAGGAAACGTAGGTGCAACGTGTGCAAACGTCCTGGCTACCCGCGAAGTAGCGAACGAAGTCGTATTGTTGGATATCAAGGACGGATTTGCCGAGGGCAAGGCCTTGGACATCTGGGAGACGGCTCCCATCAACCTGTACGACACCCGAACGGTAGGAGCGACGAACGACTACGCGAAAACGGCGGATTCAGACGTAGTGGTCATCACGAGCGGTTTGCCGCGCAAGCCCGGCATGAGCCGCGACGATTTGATCGCGACCAACTCAGGCATCGTGAAGAGCGTGACCAATAGCATCCTCGAGCACAGCCCCGAAGCCATCATCATTGTGGTTTCCAATCCATTGGACGTCATGACGTACTGTGCCTACCTCACCGCCAACAAGCCTTCGAGCAAGGTGATGGGCATGGCAGGAATTTTGGATACCGCCCGCTACCGCGCCTTCTTGGCCGAAGCGTTGGATTGCTCACCGAAAGACATTCAGGCGGTGTTAATGGGTGGCCACGGCGACACCATGGTGCCGCTTCCACGCTACACCACGGTTGGGGGGATTCCCGTTACTGAGTTGATCGACGCAGACAAGCTCAATGCCATCGTGGAACGCACAAAGAAGGGCGGCGGCGAGATTGTCAACCTGTTGGGCACATCGGCTTGGTATGCACCCGGCGCAGCTGCTGCTCAAATGGTCGAGGCCATTGTTCGCGATCAGAAGCGCATCTTCCCGGTGTGCGCCTGGTTGACGGGTGAGTACGGCATCAACGATTTGTACTTGGGCGTTCCCGTGAAGCTCGGGAAGAACGGCATCGAGAAAATCATCGAGTTGGACCTCAACGACGAAGAGAAGGCGTTGCTCGCCGAAAGTGAGAAGGCCGTTCGCGGAGTAGCCGAGGTGCTCGACCGCATGAACGCCGAAGCGTGACCTACCGGAAGCGCTGTTCCGCGCTACTGAACGACAACCCGCACGGTTCGGATTAGCCCGCCCGTTGCGGGTTGCGTTGTTAGGAGGTACATGCCTGGCGTTGCGGGAACGGAGATGCACGCAGTACCCGCCTGCTGAAGTCCCATGGGCTGTACTTGCCTCCCTTGCACATCCAGCCACGCCATGCGACTCGGTTGAGTCAATGAGATACGAATCCGTTCTCCAGCGCTCGCTGGATTTGGTGCGACCAAGGGTGCATCGGGTAGCTTGAAGCTGGTGATATCGACCGTTGTGCCATTGAACCACCGCAACCCGCCGTTTTGGAGGCCAACGATCAATTCTGGTATGCCGTCGCCGTTCACATCGCCCAGGGTTCCACTTGAGCGAAGCCCCCGCATCGACTCGTTCCAGGATGGGCCGGTGGCTTCGAGCGGAGCCATGATGTCCGCCGGATTGAGCATTCCGAAGTATTGAATTTCCCCCAGTTCGTTGCCTGCAGCGATGTGGAGGTCTGTGCCATCCATGTACAAGCAAGGGGTGGAGTACCCATTGATGCCGAGGGCGTTGTTGACTTGAATGCCGCCCCAGTTGGCCTCCGAATCGGGCGTGGTTTGTAGGCACCATGCCGGCGCTGCTGGAGTGCCGCAGTTTATGTATAGTGATAGCGTGCCGTTCTTTTCTCCGATGACCAAGTCGACGAGTTCATCCGCATTGACATCAATCAGTTGCGGAGCGGCGAACTGTCCGACGTCGATGGCTTCGCCCTCCGCAT
>CALKYI010000048.1 GCA_938003665.1 uncultured Flavobacteriales bacterium | reverse complement strand
GATGAAGGCGTTCAAGCTGCTGATGGACGTGCAGGGTGCGGTCCGATTCCGGGCGTGCGCCACCAGTGCCCTGCGCACAGCAGAAAACCGGGATCGCGTCATCCAACAGGTGGCTGAGGCCTCAGGCATCGAGATCGAGCTGATTCCCGGAAAAGAGGAGGCAGATTTGATTTTGAGCAACTTCGCGACTAACCGTTGGAGCGAAGAGTCCAATTTGTTGTGCATCGACGTGGGCGGTGGTTCAACTGAGCTTTCGGTGTTGAAGCACGGCGTGTGCACCGCGCGCAAGAGTTTCAAACTCGGTACCGTTCGCATGCTCAATGATGCTGTCGACGCCGACGAATGGAAACGCCTCAAGAAGTTCATCGACAAACAGGTGGAAAGAAAGGACCTGACCGTGGTCGGCACTGGCGGCAACATCAATCGCTACCATAAGGTGGCCCGCATCAGAAAAAGCAAGCCCCTGCCGCTCGAGACGCTGGAGAAGTGGGTCGAACGAATCAAAGAGGTGCCCGTTCACGAGCGCTCGCAAAAATTCGGATTTAAGCACAACCGGTCGGACGTGATTGTGCCTGCAGGCGTAATCTACCGCAGCATCATGAGCCTGGCAGGCGCGAAGGAAATCTACGTCCCGAAGGTGGGACTCTCCGACGGCATCATCCTTCAGTTGGCTGAAGCCGATCGTTAATTCTTACTTCAGCGACTCCGAGAGGAATTTGTCCACTTGGAAGTAGCGCTTGGGCTTGAGGACGATTTTGCCCTCCTTGTCTAACAAGAAGTAGGTAGGGGTGGCTGTCACTTTGTATTCGGAGACGACCGGGCTATTCCAGGCCTGCAATTGGCTCACATTTGGCCACGTCATGCCGTTGTCCTTGATGGCCTTTTCCCACGTGTTACGAACTTGGTCCAAGCTCACACCGACGATTTCAAAGCCTTTGTAGCCATACTTGGCGTAGACAGGTCCAAGGTTCGGAATCTCCTGCTCGCATTTGTGGCACCACGATGCCCAGAACATGAGCA
This sequence comes from uncultured Flavobacteriales bacterium, assembly GCA_938003665.1. Classification (GTDB taxonomy): domain Bacteria; phylum Bacteroidota; class Bacteroidia; order Flavobacteriales_D; family Sanyastnellaceae; genus UA16. Next base: position 4,479 of record CALKYI010000048.1, on the reverse strand, counting down.
GCGTGTATTCGTTTTGGGCGCACGTCTCGTACAAATCAAGCGTTCCACCGTCCCACTTGTCAATTTGGAAATTTGGAGGAGTCTTGCCCAATTGGAGGTTGATGATGCCCTGAGCCCGGATGCGGATGGCGTCACTCAAGTCCGCTCCGCAATCTTCATCAAAGATGTAGTTGTCCAAGATGTACTGGCAAATGGTCTCTTTGCCCGTGTTGTAGAATCCGTCCAACATCGTGTAAAGAACGCTTTCCAATGCCACCGGGTTGGGCTCAAAGTGCGCCTTGACCAGGTCGATGCACGCAAGGAAGCCGCTGTCGGTACCGCCGCTGAACGTGCGCATCATGTTTTGGACCCGGTCGCTGATGGCCAATGAGCGGACCGCGCTGTTGTCGAGCGGATCGATGTCCTCGAAGAACCGGCCCTGGTTGTTGGGGTATTTGGGGTTTTTCCAACCGAGGAACTTGGCCAAGTACGTGCCGGGGTACTGGTCCATCAAGGCGTGTTGCTGATCGACCAATTCGGCCTGCTTCTGCTTGATTTGCTCTTCAATGCGAGCGCGGAACGCACCGGCATCTTTGATGCTGCTGCGGAGTTTGCGCACCTCACTGTTGTTGGTGTTCTCCATGGACTGGTAGGCAAACCATCCGGTGTTTTCCTTCGAATTGCCAGCGGACTTGTTGGCCGTCAAACGGGACGAATTGAACATGAGTTCCACGTCCGGTTCGTCTGGGTTGAGGATGATGTCCGTGGCGTTGGTTTCGCCGTTGAGGCTGATTTTGTAAAAGCCTCGGCTGACCTCGATTTCGCCGAAGTCAAACGAGCGGTTTGATAGGCGGGTTTTGGCCACCTCGATGGTGTTTCGGCCCTCCGATTCGTACAAGGTCACTTCGCCACCGGCAGGTTGGTTGATGGTTCCGTGCAGGCGGACCACGCCGGTTTTGTCGCCGCGGTTGGCGTCGTTGATTCCGTCTTTGTAGAGGGGTGAAATGGCATCGGATTGCTGTGCTTCAGTCGCTGCTGGGGCCGCACTCGTTGTCGCCGCTGCTGGGGCTTTGTCCGCTTTGGGAGCGGCGTCTCCACAGGCCATCAGCGCGGCTCCAGTCATCAAAATCGTTGCAAACGAAATCATCTTCATCGGGTGTGAGGTTTTGCTTCAAATTTAACAAGGGAAAGCCAAGAAGCCGAGGGAGAAGTCCTTTGTTGACGTATCTTCACTTTTTGCATTATTCGAGAAATGGACAAAGGAACGGCACTTACACTGCTCGGTTTGAACGACACCGTTGAGCAGGAGGAGATCATGGAACGACTCGATGCAGAGGCGTTTGCGGTGCGGGACCACTTCATGCGGCAGCCGGTCATCCCGACCTTGTTTCGCTCCCGCGTGAACCGGCTGGTGGAATTGAGTGATGTGGGACGCGTGTTGGATGTGAAGCCACTCGGAGCGCCCGTTGACTTGCCTGCTTTGCTGCCCTCGGGCGAGAATTTTGTGCTGTTGGTGCGCAACCACGTCGAAAACATTCGGCGCTTGCGGACTGCGATGGCGGCTACCTTGGACCCCGACGTCTTGGTGCGGTTCGGCAATACCATGTGCAATTTGCAGGTGCGCTACATGGAACAATTTCTTGTGTTGTCGTTGGATATCGCGGGAGAGGCCGTGCACGAGGCGCCAGTTCCAGCTCGTGAGGAAGCCGATTGGCAACAGCTATTGGAATCCATTGGTTCGTCCGAGAAGTGGGCCGATGCGCTCATTGCAAAAGAACGCGCTCGCATGGCGCAGATTCTTGAGCGCGAAGTCAGCTGATTATTCCCGCCCCAATGCTACAATGGGGTCGAGCCGTGCGGCTTGACGAGCAGGGTAGTACCCGCTGATGAGGCTGGTGACCAAGCTCAACGCCACACCGGTCATCATCCATCCCCAAGGCACCACAAACGGCGTATCCATGGCGTAGGCGATGCCGTTTCCGGCTGCCACCCCGAGGGCAATCCCCACTGCGCCGCCGAGCTGCCCGATGATGATGACTTCGATGAGGAACTGCATTCGGATGGCGCGCGGAGAGGCACCAAGAGCTTTGCGGGTGCCGATTTCCCGCGTGCGTTCTGATACGCTCACGAGCATGATGTTCATCAGGCCAATCCCGGCTCCGAACAGGGTGATGATGCCGATGATGGAGGCAGCAGCCGTGATGCCGCTGATGGCCTCTTCTAGTGTGGAAACCATGCTGTTGCTCAAGGACAAATTAAACGAGTGATCCTCGCCCGGACGATCCCGTCGGACCACGCGCATGGCACCCACAGCGGCCTCCGCGAGTTCCATGACGTCTTCAGGCTTTGGGGATTTGCACACCACGCGGTAGCTCCTTCGCTCGTCTGAAAATTGCTGGCGAACGCAGGGGATGGGGATGTAGCACTGATTGTCCTGGGACATCCCGAACGCCTGGCCGCGCGCTTCGAGCACGCCAATGATGGTGTAGCGTTGGGCACCGATGGAAAATTCCGCACCGACCGGCTCCTCCCATTCGTTGAACAGTTCTTTGACGAGGTCTGCGCCAATGACCGTCAGGCGGTTCGCGGATTGGGCTTCTTGACGGGTGAAATTCCGCCCGCGCTGTACGGAGTATCCGCTGACATCGAAGTAGTTTTCTTCGATGCCCAGCACTTGAATGTTGGGATTGGTCCGCTCCGTACCTCGGGTCAACGTCGCTTGGGAGGTGCCGAAAATGGAGTAGGCTACGGTCAAGTCCTCGGGTGCTTCCTCTGCAAATGCCTGAGCCTCTTCGTAGGTGATGGGTTCACCAACAGTCACCCGCCGCCCGCGGTTCACGCCGGTCTCGGTTTTCTGCGTGAAAGTGAAGACGTCTGTGCCGAGGGAAGAGAACTGCTCCACTACATTGGCCTCCAACGAGGAGGTCGCGGTGGTCATGCTGATCAGGGCCATGATGCCCAGTCCGATGATGCCAATGGTTAGGCCGGTGCGCAGCCGATTTCCTCGGATTGACCGCACCGCGATTTGGGCCATTTCAATAAGCAGCTCTCGTTTCATGTATTGCGAAAGTACTGCTTACCTTTGCGCTCCACTGAAAATCCACACCATGACTTTTGATTTGGACATGATCCGCGCCCATTACGAGCGCATCCCCGGTAGAATTGAGGCGGCACGAGGTGCTACAGGCAAGGCATTGACCTTGGCAGAAAAAATCCTGTACAGCCACCTGTGGGAAGGAGATGCCTCCGGCGCGTACCAGCGCGGAGCGGATTATGTGGATTTCGCACCCGACCGTGTCGCCATGCAGGATGCGACGGCGCAGATGGCGCTGCTGCAGTTCATGCAGGCCGGGAAGAAAGCGGCCGCTGTGCCTTCAACGGTGCACTGCGACCACTTGATTCAAGCGAAGGTGCAGGCGGATTCGGATCTGCAAGAGGCCATCAACAAGAACAACGAAGTCTACAACTTCCTCGAGTCCGTGTCGAACAAATACGGCATCGGCTTCTGGAAGCCCGGCGCGGGCATCATTCACCAGGTGGTCCTCGAGAACTACGCGTTCCCAGGCGGTATGATGATCGGTACGGATTCGCACACGGTGAACGCCGGTGGATTGGGCATGGTGGCCGTCGGTGTGGGCGGTGCTGACGCTGTGGACGTGATGGCCGGCATGCCTTGGGAATTGAAGTTCCCCAAGCTCATCGGCATCAAGTTGACTGGACGCTTGTCCGGTTGGGCCTCTGCAAAAGACGTGATCTTGAAGGTGGCCGGTGTGTTGACCGTTAAAGGCGGCACCGGATGCATCGTTGAGTATTTCGGCGACGGCGCCGAATCGTTGAGCTGCACCGGTAAAGGCACCATCTGCAACATGGGCGCAGAGATTGGTGCAACGACCTCAACCTTCGGTTACGACGAGAGCATGAAGCGCTACCTCGAAGCGACGGGTCGTGCGGATGTCGCTGCGTTGGCTGACGGCATCAAGGAACACTTGACCGGCGACGCCGAAGTGTACGCAAACCCCGAGCAGTACTTCGACCAGGTCATCGAAATCAACTTGAGCGAATTGGAGCCGCACCTCAACGGACCATTCACCCCAGATTTGGCCACGCCCATCAGCGAGATGAAGGCCGCGGCCGCAGCCAACGGCTGGCCAACGGAATTGGAATACGGCCTCATCGGCTCGTGCACCAACTCCAGCTACGAAGACATCAGCCGCTCGGAGAGCATCGCCAAGCAGGCAATCGAGAAAGGCATCAGGGCGAAAGCCACATTGACCATTACGCCTGGTTCTGAGCAAGTACGTTACACCATCGACCGCGACGGCTTTATTTCCATCTTCGAAGAGATGGGTGGCAGCGTCTTTGCCAATGCCTGCGGACCGTGCATAGGTCAGTGGGCGCGTTCAGGCGCTGAGAAGAAGGAGAAAAACTCCATCGTGCACTCCTTCAACCGCAACTTCGCAAAGCGTGCAGACGGCAACCCGAACACCCACGCGTTCGTGG
>CALKYI010000047.1 GCA_938003665.1 uncultured Flavobacteriales bacterium | reverse complement strand
AATTTCAATCAGTGATAGGCCCAGTCCGTTGAAGTCGTTGACTGCAGCCGAAGCCTCATTGAGTACCTCAGGGGGCAAGATGCAAGGCCCCGCGGAGAAGTTGTGGATTTTCATGCCGTAAAGTTCCGGCGCAGGGTTGTGAAAACCGTCAAATCCAGGTCGATTTTTCAACGCTTTGTGAACCTTTTCAACGCTCGCTCCAAAATGAAGTTGAGTTGAAACATTTCGCGCAATTCGGCCTCTGTCCACTCGATGTCCGAACGGGTGATTTGCTCCAAGGTTTCGAGCTTGCGGTCCTCGTTGGCAATGCGGTCCAGCGCTTCGTGCATTTGATTGCGGGTCAAACAATGGGCCTCGCTCGCCCGTTCCAATACCGCGCACTTTTCCGCTTCAAACACGGCCTGTTCCATGGCGGATAACACGGCGTCAAATGCGGCCGATGCTGCGGGCGGAAAGCAACTCGATGCCAAGGGCTTCCGCGGAATGCCCTTAAGGTCGACCAGCGCGATGGCTACTGTTGCGGTCCATGGCTCCACAAGGGAAGGGTTCGATGCGGAGGAAAGGGGGGCGTTGAGGTCTGCGGGGGGTGTGGCTGCCCGTGTACAAGGAGCCTCCAGCGCACAATACGTACTGTCGGGGAATTAAAATCGGAATGATCGTGCAGGTCCTTCGCAAGTTACATTCCAAACCCACACAGAATCCGACCACAGCGAATCCACCACATCGGCCTCCACAAAGCTTCGAACGCGCAGGGTGGGATAGGTGGGCATGCTGTCCACAAGCAATGAATCTTGGGCGAGCATTGAACACGGCAATCCAACCATCAAGGCAACCGCTGCGCTCATCCGAGTCTTTATTTGGCGACGTGCTTTCCGATCCATTTGGGTAAATAAGCGGTCCATCGGGCGCGAAGTTCAAGATCTCCGCCGTCCACGACGGAAGGGCTCCGCAGCGCCACAGCAATCCAAGCACACGCCGTCCACGTCACGACCAAAAGGACTTTGACGATGAGGCTCATTCGGTCGACTCCGTTGGCATCCCAATCAGGCATCAACCAGTTGATGGCGAAGTAGCCAGGGATGGCGATTAGCGCCCCCAACCAACCCGAGGCCGTTGCGTGGAAAGCGGCTGCACGGTGCCATTGCAAGGCGCGGCCGAGCCACGCATAAAACACCAAGAATTGAAGGACGGTGCACGCGGTGACCGCCCAGGCGACCCCTTCCAGTCCGCCGCCTGAGCGCAGGGCGCTGTAAATGGTCAGGATGAGCCCCGTGAGGTAGGCGACTTTGATGGCAATGGCGGGGCCGAGTTGGTCGGTGGCACGGACCACCGCATCTGCCAGCTTGATTAATGAACGGAAGGCGACCCCAATGAACAAGATGCGCACAATCGGTCCGGCATCTGCGTAGTCGGCACCAAGCAGCAATACGGCCACTTCGGTGGCAAACCACGCAAGCGCCAGGCTACCCGGAATGACGAGCCACGCAATGAGCGCGATCCCTCGGGAAACCACACGCTGCAGCGCCTGCATTTCGGTCTGCAGGGCAGACATGCCGCTGAAGAGAACGCTGTCACCGAGTTTTCCCAAAATGGTGATGGGCAAGGACATCAAATGCGCCGAGCGATCGTAAAGCCCTGTCGCGGTCCACCCGCCTCCAGCTGCGGGATTGGCCTGGGCGAATTCCCCCACGAGCACCGTATCGGCCTTGGTGGCGGCATAGTTGAACCAATTGAAAATGGTTGAACGCCCACCATATGCCAACATCTCGCGAAGGTCAGTCCATTGCCAGCGGCCCCACAAGCCTTCCGAGCCTTGGGGCTTCATCATCCAGAAGCACAGGCCCAAGACCGCGTTCTGGCTGAGCAGGGCCGCGACGTATGCCCACACGCCATACCCCGCGTATGCAAGGCCCAATCCGATGCCCAAATTGCCGATGACCATGGCAATCATGGCCGCCGCGAACAATCGCTTGAAGTCCATGTGACGCACCAACAAGCTGCGGGGAACAAGCGCAATGCTTGATAGGATAAAACTGAAAGCTACCCACCGGAGGACCTCCACGAGGGCATCGCTGTTGAACCAGATGCCAACCTGCGGGGCCATGCCATACATCAGCGCGAAAAACGCGACTCCCAATCCAATGGAAAAGTGCATGGCTGCCCGAATGTGGCGCGGCTGCAGGTCTTTGCGCTGAACAAGGGAAGGGCCAATGCCGATTTGGGCGAAAATCTCTACGAATCCGACGACCACCAGCGCGATGGACATGACGCCGAAGTCGGCTTTGGAAATCAGCCGAGCCAGTGCCATGATGAACAGCAACTGAAGCACCACTTGGCTCACCACATTCGCCGATTGCCATCGGATGGATGATGCAAATGCTGGTGTCCGTCGCTCCATGGGGCGTTTATCGGGCGATGCTCACAGATCGCTTTTCCCGGATGACGGTGACCTTCACTTGACCGGGGTAGGTCATTTCGTTCATGATGCGCTGCGAAAGGTCGAGTGACAGCTGATCGGCCTGATCGTCCGACACTTGATCGCTTTCCACCATGACGCGCAGTTCACGTCCCGCCTGGATGGCGAATGACTTGGTGACCCCAGGGAATTCAAGGGCGAGGTTTTCGAGGTCGCGCAGGCGCTGGATGTACGCCTCAACCATTTCGCGGCGGGCGCCAGGACGTGCGCCTGAAATGGCATCGCAGACTTGAACGATGGGTGAGAGCAGGGTCGTCATCTCGATTTCGTCGTGGTGTGCTCCGATGGCGTTGAGCACGTCGGGCTTTTCTCCGCAACGCTCGGCAATCTTCATGCCGAGCAGCGCGTGCGGCAACTCGCTTTCCTCATCGCTGACCTTTCCGATGTCGTGGAGGAGTCCGGCGCGCTTGGCGGCCTTGGTGTCGAGTCCCAATTCAGCGGCCATGGTGGCGCAGAGGTTGGCCACTTCGCGCGAGTGTTGCAGCAGGTTTTGGCCATACGAGGAACGGTATTTCATGCGGCCCACCATGCGCGTGAGTTCCCCCTTCATGTTGTGGATGCCGAGGTCGATGCACGTACGCTTTCCGATTTCGAGGATTTCCTCCTCGAGTTTTTTGGTCACCTTGGCGACCACTTCCTCAATGCGGGCTGGGTGAATGCGGCCGTCGGTCACCAACTGGTGAAGGGACAACCGCGCAATCTCCCGGCGCACCGGGTCAAAGCAACTCAGGATGATGGCTTCAGGCGTATCGTCCACAATGAATTCAACGCCAGTCGATGCTTCGAGGGCGCGGATGTTGCGGCCCTCTCGGCCGATGATGCGGCCCTTGACATCGTCGTTTTTGATGTTGAAAACCGAAACCGAATTCTCGACGCTGTGCTCGGTGGCGACGCGCTGGATGGTCTGGATGACAATCTTTTTGGCTTCGTGGTTGGCCTTCTGTTTCGCATCGTCCAAGATGTCTTGAACCTGGGTCGCTGCGATGGCTTTGGCATCGGTGAGCAACTGCTCTTTCAGCGCGTCTTGCGCCTCTCCGGCTGACATGTTGCTGATCTTCTCGAGCAACTCAACGGCACGTTGGCGTTCTTTGTCGAGGTCCTTGCCCTTGTTTTCGAGGGCGTCTAAACGCTGCTGAACTTTCTCTTGTTCCTTGTCGATGTAGCGCTCCTTGGACTTGACGCGGTCTTGTTCCTTTTTGAGTTTGTTGAACTCGTTGCGCACTTTGTCTTCCTTGGATTGAAGGTTGGAGTTGCGCTCTTTGATTTCCGCGTTGTGCTTCTCCTTCATTTGGATGAAGCGCTCTTTGGCTTGGAGGATTTTCTTCTCCTTGATGTTCTCGCCTTGTTGCTCTGCTTTGGCGAGGATTTCATCCTTCTGGCTCGAAAGGAGGCGATTGAAAAGCACGTAGCCGATGCCGCCTCCTGCGACCAAGCCACCCAGTGCTCCAATTAGAATTGATACAGTATCCATGTGATGCTGGTGTGCATCAGACTTCCAGCAGGCGTTCCAAGTGATTAGAGATTTCGGCCATGCGTTCGCGGGATTCCTCAGGAATCGAATCGGTGGGAGCTGTGGTAACCGGTGCCTTTGCTTGGCCTTCTGTGGCCAAGTGTAAAGCGGTCATCGCCAGCAAGTCCACGGGGTCTTCCACGTTGAACTGGGCTTTGAATGCATCGAACTGGTCATTGATGGCCGCTGCCGCTCGCCGGAGGTTTTCGACCTCGGAGGCGGGCGCTCGCAACGGGTATTCCCTTCCAGCTATGTTCAGTCGTACGGTTTCCATCAGGATTCCAAGATTGCGATGCATTCCTCTATATCACTCAAAAGCGCTTGAACCGCTGCGCGGTCAATGCTTGGGGAGTCTGATTGATGTGATTGGGGTAAAAAAGTAGGGGTTGAGTCCTCCACAACGTCCAACTGCAACTGCCCCGCTTCCACGTGGGTTCGTGCCTCGATTTGGGTCGTCAGCTTTTCGTTTTCAAGCCGAACGTTTTCCAACTCTTCCTTTAGGCGTTGCAACGTTGCGTTCTGTGTCTCGTACGCCGCTGTCAACTGCTGCACGCGTTGCATGAACTGCTCAAGTTGGGCTTGGGCGGTTGGCTGTGCAGTGGGAGTGGGGGGCGTATTGAACATTGTGTAGGGTTCATTACAAACTTACGGATTGTGGGCGCTAAATCATAGGTGTTGACGTTGGGTTCCTATGTTAGTTTTGCAGCCCTCATGTTGAAGAACGTTGATAAGCCCCGTTTTCGTTTGTTGGTCCTGTTCTTCTGCTGCGCTGCCGCGTCGGGAATGAACACGGCGATGGCGCAGGGTGATTCAGCGGCTTGGCATGGCCAACGCGATGGATTGATTGCTCCGCTGAATATTCCATTGATCCTAGCGGGCAATTTTGGCGAGCTGCGCGAAAATCACTTTCACACAGGCCTCGATTTCAAGACAGAAGGACGTGAGGGATTGCCGGTCATTGCAGCTCACGACGGGGTCATTGCGCGTGTCAAGGTGTCTCCATTTGGCTATGGTCGAGCGCTTTACTTGTCAGGGCCCACGGGAATTACCACGGTGTATGCACACTTGCAGCGCTTCGCACCGAGCGTGGAACAATGGACACGGGATCGGCAATACCAGCGTCAGCGATTCGACCTCGACGAAGCACCCATGAGTGCCTTCGCCTTCCGGCAAGGCGATACGTTGGGGTGGTCGGGAAATTCAGGGGGGAGTGCAGGGCCGCACCTTCACTTCGAGGTGCGAGAGACCGCCACGCAACGCCCGATCAATCCGCTTTTCTGGGGGTTCGATGTTCCCGATTCGGTGGCACCGGAATTGTCGGGATTGTGGGTGCTTCCCACGCGGGGTGGCCGCGTTAACGGAAGTTCCCGGCCGCAACTGATTTCGCCCGCTAACCGGACCGTACGCATCGCTGGCGAGGCACGTTTTGGCGTTGAGGCGTTGGATCGGTTGGACGGCGCTCGAAACCGCTGTGGCATCTACCGAGCAGAGCTGTGGGTCAACGATGAGCGGTTGC
>CALKYI010000046.1 GCA_938003665.1 uncultured Flavobacteriales bacterium | reverse complement strand
TCTCCACGCGCGCTCCGTTCCAAGCAGGCATCGCAGCATTCATGAACAGCGCTTCAGGGCACGCCCACATGGCCGAATTGGCCTCCTTCTACCAAGCCAAACGCGACCGATTGATCAAAGGGCTGGCCGGCAGCAAGTGGCAATTCAGTCCCGCCGAAGGCGGATACTTTCAGGTGTTGGACTACAGCGCGTTTGAAGAACGTGATGACCGCACGGCCATCTCTGCTTGGTGCACCCAACCCAACGGGTTGGCACTCATCCCTCTCTCACCATTTTACCCGGACGGCCTTGCGGGTGGACAATCGGTGCGCATCTGTTTCGCCAAAGGCGACGACACCATCGACCTCGGAATCGAACGCCTTTTGACCATTTCCAACGGATGAGTACCGAAAACCGCACCGACCTGCGCATCGCCGCTCTTCAAACCGATCTTGCGTGGGAGAACCCCGACAGCAACACCGCCCGCATCCAAGGCCACTTGGTACATCTCGATGGCTCGGTGGATGTGATCGTATTGCCTGAAATGTGGGCAACCGGGTTCACCATGGACCCGGAAACGCATGGATGCGCGTTGGCCCATGATTGGATGGAGAACGAGGCCGCGTGGCCCGCGCCGTTGGTCGCGATGCGCACCTGGGCTCGAACCCACAATGCGGCGGTCGTGGGCAGTCTATCCTGCCGCGTCGAAGGAGATGAAGCAGCCGTCAACCGCTGCTTTTTTGTCCCCCCTGTTGGAACCGTTGCCCATTACGACAAGCGCCACCTCTTCTCGTTCGCCGGTGAGCCCTCGGCGTACGCACCGGGCATCGGTCGCACCGTCGTGCAATGGAGGGGGTGGAACATCCTTTTGCAGGTATGCTATGATCTGCGGTTTCCCGTGTTCAGCCGCAACGCACATGATGAGCCATATGATGTTGCAATCTATGTCGCCAATTGGCCAGAGATTCGCGTCGCCGCATGGTCTGCACTCTTACGTGCGCGTGCCATTGAGAACCAATGCTATGTCGTAGGGGTGAACCGGGTAGGTGAAGACGGGAACGGCATTGCGCATTCCGGAGCGAGTGCATTGATTGATCCATACGGTGAAACCGCCATGGAACTCGGACCGCATTCAGAAGGTTGGCTTTACGGTGAGGCTAGCCCATCCGAACTCGAACGGTACCGCCAAAAGTTTCCCGTTCTGAGCGATGCAGACGGGTTCACATTAAAATGATTCCGCGCCTTAGACGAAGGCGTTCAATCCGGTGACATCCAATCCCGTGATGAGCAGGTGGATGTCGTGGGTACCCTCATACGTGACAACCGACTCCAAATTCATCATGTGCCGCATGATCGGGTATTCACCCGTAATGCCCATGCCGCCCAACATTTGCCGCGCATCGCGCGCTACAGTCAGTGCCATGTCCACATTGTTGCGCTTAGCCATGGAAATCTGGGCGGAAGTCGCCTTGCCTTGATCGCGGAGTTGGCCGAGGCGGAAGGTGAGCAACTGGGCCTTGGTAATCTCAGTGATCATCTCCGCCAATTTCTTTTGCTGCAATTGGAATTGACCGATGGGGCGATCGAATTGGGTGCGCTCCTTTGCGTAACGCAAAGCGGTATCGTAACAATCCAAAGCCGCACCGATTGCGCCCCAAGCAATGCCATAGCGCGCAGAATCCAAGCAGCTGAGCGGTGCCCCCAAACCGTCGCGGCCCGGGAGGATGTTCGCCTTGGGCACCCGCACGTTGTCAAAAATCAACTCGCCTGTATCGGACGCACGCAGGCTCCACTTTCCGTGCATGGTGGGTGTGCGGAAACCTTCCATACCACGTTCCACGACGATGACCTTGATCC
>CALKYI010000045.1 GCA_938003665.1 uncultured Flavobacteriales bacterium | reverse complement strand
TCCTGCACCAGCTGTTGAATCAAGCAATAAATCGGACTGATTCCACTGCCACCTGCCACAAAGACGTGGCGCGTCAACGCTCTGTTAAGGGCAAAATCACCGAATGGACCAGTCACGCGTACGGGAGTGCGCTCGGCCAACCCACAGAGCCATTCACTCACGCCACCCTTCCGCGCCTCCTTCACCCCCAAGCGCCAGTTTTCTGCCGTAATTCCGCTCAGCGAAAACGATGCCCGTTGCGGTTCGCCATTCACCATGGCTTCTAGCACTACAAATTGACCCGGATGAGCCGCTGGCACACCCCCTCGGATTTCCAGCCGCAATTCGACCGCTCGACCGGTGAGTCTTTTTACCCGTTCAACGTACCCTTTCCGCCACATAGAAACGCGAAATTAGTGCCTCCCGACCAGGTTACTGAACATCGCTGGCAAGTGCGTGTTATCATTTTGATTTGCAGCATATTACAATGAAATCCTTTTTACTTGACAGTGCCAATGCTGTCCTCTCTGAGTCCACCCGATCCCTTGTTGAACGCGGGCTGGTCGGTTTGGCCTTGGGAATGTTCATGCTGCACCTGCTGCTGTATGGCGTCAACCTCGTCTTTGAATTCAATTGGCCGGCTGCCTACTTCAGCCACCCGTTGCAGACGTTGTACACTCCTTTCTCTGCCATCCTGGTGGCCGAGGTGTATTTGCTGATCCACTACCTCCCAACCTCTTTTGCGAGGTCCATGGGCAAGCAAATGGAAATTGTTGCCCTGATTGAGATACGATCCGTGTTTAAGGACGTGGATTTCACCACGAAATGGCCATGGGATGCGGATTTCTTTCCGCACCTGATGGGCGCCATGGTCGTTGGCAGCATCCTCGTCGCCTTCTACCGTGTATTGCCCCGAAGGATTGCACGCATCGAAGAAGTGGAGCTTCAACGGTTCATCGAGTTCAAGAAAATCCTGGCAGGCTTCCTGTTCGCCTACCTCATATTCTTGAGCGGCTGGTCGTTCTTCACTTGGGCCTACGACCTCTACGCCGGTTCGGACTGGGCCCTCCATGACCCGAACGACTTCTTCTACAACGACTTTTTCACAGCGTTGATTCTGGTGGACGTCTTGCTACTGGTCATTTCCTTTCGGTACCTGTCGGATTTTGGCTTGGTGTTCCGCAATTGCGGATTCATCATCAGCACCATCCTGTTGCGCCGTGCGTTGGTCATTGAACCCTGGCACGCGCTGGCTTACGAA
>CALKYI010000044.1 GCA_938003665.1 uncultured Flavobacteriales bacterium | reverse complement strand
TTCAGCGGATCGCCCGGCAGATCATTGAGGAGTTTCACACCGAAGACGTTCTTCACCTCATTACCATTGCGGGCAACGGAGAACCGGTGGGCAAGCGCATCGGTGAAATCATTGAAGCGATCGGGGGATTGCAGGTTCAGGCTTCTGTACTCACCCTCAACAAAGCCAATCCCCTTGACGGCGAAATAGCGCTGAGTGTTGCATCAGAATCACTCACCGGGCAATCGGTCATCGTACTGGACGACGTATTGAATTCCGGGAAGACCTTGATGTACGCTGTTCACCACATCCTCAGCGCTGGTCCAAAACGCGTGGCGACTGCGGTTTTGATCGACCGCATTCACCGGTCGTTTCCTGTGCGGGCAGACTTCTGTGGACTGACTTTGAGTACGAATTTAAAAGAGCACATTGAAGTGAGCATCGAGCCCTCAGTCAGCGCCAGCGACGCGGCTACGCTCCACGATTGATGCGCGCTGCCAGGTCCGTCAGGACCTCATCTGTCACGTCTTTGATGCTTTCGTCGCAGTGAGCATATGTCGCTCTCCGAAGTTGGTAATGCGCACGCAATTTTTCTTCGTTCAGTGGACTTCCCATGGCCGCCAAGAGTGGTCGATCTCCGGGTTCTGCGCGTAAGCGCTCTAGGATGGTTTCGAAGGGTGGGTCAATCCACACGACGAGGCCGTGGCGCTTCATCGTTTGAACGTTCTGTGAATCCACTGTGATGCCCCCACCGCAAGCAACGATGGGAAATTCCTGACGCCCCGCCACCTTCCTCAACAAAGCGCTTTCCTTGTTCCGAAAGGCGGCCTCCCCCTCTTGCTCAAACAGCTGTATGATGGTTCGTCCCTCTTGGCGTTCGAGGGCTTCATCGAGATCAAGCATCGAAAGCCCAGAATGCACGGAAAGTGCCTTCGCTACCGAGGTTTTCCCCGCTCCCATGTACCCCACCAAAAAAACCTGATTAACCATGGACCTGCACACGAAACATGGATTGATCATCCAGGAACCCTTCAAGCACATCGCCGTCAGCCACCGGTCCGACGCCTGATGGAGTCCCCGTGAACAGGATGTCGCCCATCTTGAGTGTCATGTACTTCGAAACATGGGAAATGAGGTCGTGCACGTGGAACAACATGGACTCGGCCGTAGCCGATTGGACCACTTCCCCATTTTTCTTCAGCGCGAAAGGCGTTTGTTCCCAACCCCCAGCGAAAGACGATTTGGGCAACCATTTTTTACTCAACACCGCCGAACCATCGAATCCTTTGGCCTTTTCCCACGGATGTCCTTTGGCTTTCAAGGCCGATTGAACGTCCCGCGCGGTGAAATCAATGCCGAGGGATACCTCATCGAAATAGCGATGGGCAAACTCGGGCGCGATGCTTTTGCCGTTGCGCGTGATGCGCACGAGCAACTCCACTTCGTGGTGCACTTCGTTGGTCCAAGCCGGAATGTAAAACGGATGGCGGTGAGGCAAGACGGCACTGTCCGGTTTTAGAAAGAACAGCGGCTCCGCCGGCACGGCGTTGCCCAGCTCGGACGCATGATCCGCATAATTTCTACCGATGCAAATGAGCTTCATAATGACGCAGTCTCCCACAAAGGTCAGGAAGAATTGGGTGCAATCCTCAATTCAGGTAAAACCGCACCTCCACCCGGCGGTCCGACGGCCCCGTGGTTGAGGCGCGTTCTTCGCCAAAGAAATTGAGCAAGGCCCGAGCAGACTCAATCCCGCTTTGCAGCAAGTATGCCCGAACGGCCTCTGCCCTGCGACGAGAGAGGGTCAAATTAAATTGACGGTCCCCCGGCAAATCGGCATACCCTGTGCACATCACGCGTACCTGTGGGTGGCGCCCCATGACTTCGATGATTTCGTTGAGCTGCAGCTGCGCGCCCAATGTGAGCTTAGCCGAACCGGTGTAAAACGAAACATCAATGAACTCGGGAAGGCGCAGTGCGCCGGAAGCCAACCCTGCAGGGCCCGACGGCGCCACCGACCCGGTTTCAAGCTGCCTCAACCGCGATTCTTGGTTTTCGATCAGCTGCAGAATGCGCTCGAGGATCACCGCCATGTCGGCATCGTCCGCAGACGGTGCAGGCCAAACGGAAGCGTCGGTACCGGACAAATCACTAGACGTTGCATCCGAGCGTTCCCAATCCATTGCCGGTAGCGAACGACCTTCATCAATTTCAAGCCATTCAGACGAAGCGCCATCCGGTACGTCCGAAGAGCGCAAGGCATCCATGAGGGTTTGGTTCAGGTGCACATTGAGGTCCAGTCCAATCTGCAAGCGGACTTCATCCAAGGCCGATTGGACCATGACGTACCATTGCTCTGCCTCCGAAAGTCCGTCCGCCATGCGCCAATGGCGCAGGTCCCGAAAGGACAGGTTGGCGACGCGCTCCAACAACGCGGTGGTCTCTGCAGATAGGGCAACATCATTCAACGCTCCCTCCATCTCCTGGAAAGAGGCCACATGCTCAATCACCGACCGTATGTTCTTCTCCACTTGCCGAAGCGGGGCATTCCACCCCACTGTTCCCGCCTTTATATCTACCTCCACCGCACCTTCCAGGTAATGCTCAATGTTGGCCATGATCAATTGCTGGGTGCGGTATGACCGAACCCTCAAATCGGCGTCAGGCTGGCCCCAGAGTGCCGTCCAGGAGCACACCATAATGCCGAGAATGAACCAGCAGTACAGATGGGAATAGGCGATGGGATGAGGGCGTGAACGCATCACCCTTCAAATATCGCTTAAAATCAATATTTATTCGCCCAATAACTTACTTGCCCCGCCCTTTCAATACCGTAAGCACGGTGTAAAACAGGATTTTGATGTCCAGAGCGATGGACATGTTCTCGATGTAAATCAAATCGAAGCGCAACCGCTGGATCATCTCATCTACGTTCTCGGCATACCCGTATTTGACTTGTCCCCAAGACGTGATGCCCGGGCGAACCTTCTGGAGGTGGTTGTAGTGTGGAGCCCGTTCCACGATCTGGGCGATGAAATGAGCGCGTTCTGGTCGAGGGCCAACAAGTGCCATGTCCCCTTTGAGCACATTAACAAACTGCGGCAATTCATCGAGGCGTGACTTGCGAAGGAACTTGCCCACTGGCGTAATCCGCGGATCGTTTTCGCTGCTCAGCTGCGGCCCCGCTTTCTCGGCATCCTGGACCATGGTTCGAAATTTGATGATGCGGAATGGCCTGCCGTGCCATCCGATGCGCTCTTGCAGGAAGAACACCGGCCCCTTGCTCGTCGCCCAAACGGTAACGCCAATCACGAGCAAGACCGGACTGAGCAAGACCAACGCCATAATGCTCACCACCCAGTCCATGATGCGCTTCAGGGAACGTTGCCATTGCGGCATGATCTCCCGGTCAATCTCAATCAATGGTGCTCCGTAGATGCTCGACATACGGACCGACCCGCTGAGAATATCATAGATATCCGGAATGATGCGGACCGCGACAGGACTGCCCTCTACCCCATTCAATACGGTCTCCAAGATGGCGTGATCGCTCGAACCGATGGCAATGATGACCTCTTGGACACCGTGTTCACGCACTACTTGCTCGAGGTTGGCGACCTTTCCAAGGTTGGGCATCAACGCCTCCAATTGCGTATCCGAACCGTTGGCTTGGATGAACCCGATGAAATCAAACCCCGGGTTTTTGCGCAACGACTTCATCTCTTCAATGGTTCGCAACGCGCGCTCATTGCCGCCAATGACCAAGGTGGGAAAACTCCATTGGCCGCTGTGGATTTTCTTGACCGTTCGCGTTGTGATGATCATGCGCCCGAGCAATGTGAGCGAACCGTGGCCCAGGAACAGCACACTCAACGAGGCATAGTACTGCCGGTAGGAAACGATGGCATCGTCGAGCAGCAGGGCGAAAAAAAGCACCAACACCCCGACCAACGTTGTCAACGTGACTTGGCCCAATTCCAAAATTCGGTGGCGCTTCAGCGGCCGCAAGTACATGCCAGCCAACGCATGCAATACCAACCAGAACAGCGGAACCAAGGCCAACCCCAATTGGTACCGACCATCCGCTGCAATGATGGAGGCATCCAGCGCATCGGCCTGCTCAAACATCACCTTCCGGTACACAAAAAGGACCGTCCACGAAGCCGCACCGGCCAACCAGTCCGAAACGACATAAGCAGCAAGCAGTCCTCGGCGCATCATGGGTAGCGCAGCAATTTGAAGTTATCGACGACCACGGTCGTGGAATCCGCAGAGCCATCGTAGTAGGCGTCGAGGGTGATTTCGTAGTGGGTGGCGTCAGGCGTGGTGCGCACCACGGGATCTAAGTCGAGGTAAATTTTGTTCCGCTCGCCTTCCGTTGAATTCAGCACGAGGATGGGAATGCGCTGGGCGTTCACAGCGTCCTTGACATAAAGACCAACCCAAAACGGTTGCGTGCATGCATAGTCCAATTCAAGCCAAACCGGGCCGTTGGAGCGAAGGTTGTACTGCTGTTCGTTGGTGGATGAAATGAGGGTTTGGTGGTCGGCGTCCAGCACGATCAATCCACTGCTCGTGCCGTCCAACACCAACTGCTCTGATTGGGTGCGCACAATCTCGGCCGTACTCGTGATGGCCGGTTCGAAACGATTGGCCGTCTCAAAATCCTCCGCAATGACCACCTCTGTCCAATCCGTATAGCCCACTTCCAAGGCGAGCGTATCCCGACCACCATATTCCAAGGCAATCGGCACATCTACAGCGTCATAAAACGGATACGGCTGGCGCGTTGAGCTGATGGCGTTTGCACGAATGCCCGCGCTCAAGGTCAACGTTGTGTTTTCCCCCAGCTCCGCAGGACTCAATGGAATATCAGCCGGCAAGGGGAAAGCGCCCAATACGTCAGTTTCCGAATACACCCAGACCTCTTCGATGCGGCTGGTCGGTTCGCCTTCATTTGCATCGGGAACAAAAGCAATGCTCTCTACATGCAAAAAATGCGGCGGGCCTTCCCACGGTTCAATGCACCCCGACAGCAACGCAGCACAGCCAATCGCCCCGAAACAGGCGAAAAAAAGAGGGAATGCTCTGGTGTGAATCGTTCTCACGGATTTGGCTTTGAACAGCGAGGCCACAAAAATAGTCGGACACACTGCCGTTCACCGCCTAAAACGCGCCGTTCTCGGCTTTCGTATGCGAGGTTTCAAACAAAATTCCTGACTTGTACACAATCGTTGCCACGACCCGGAATCAGCTCGCGCATTTCACGCACCGCGTCGCCCCAGGCACCAGCAAAATTCGCCCGATGGGGATGCGTTCTCCGCACGCATGGCACAGCCCGAATTTATCGTCCTTCAATCGATCCAAGGCCCGCACCAAATCCGCCTTCTGCTGCTCAGCGGTGCGCAGTGCCGCCTCATTGACGCTCCGGTTGTTGATGGCATCCATGCGGCTGACCCGACCAATGGCATTTTCTGGCGGGATGGGTTTGGTCAATTCCCGGTACTCTTCAATGCGCTCGTCTAGGATTTCGAGCTTGGTCGCAACGCGTCGCTCAAACTCAGCCAATTCCGCTTCAGTCCAGTTTGCCATCTCGGTGCTTTTTATCAAGATACAACCCCCAAAAGCACCAAGCAAACCATTGGGATGTGCTACTTTCGCGGCATGAAATTTTTCATCGACACCGCCAACCTCGATCAAATCCGCGAAGCCGAAGCCCTCGGCGTGCTGGACGGAGTAACCACCAACCCATCCCTGATGGCCAAAGAAGGCATCACGGGTGATGAAGCCGTCAAGGCTCACTACAAAGCCATCTGCGAAATCGTGGACGGGGACGTCAGTGCCGAAGTCATTTCAACCGAATTTGAAGGGATGATCGCCGAAGGTCAAGCGCTTGCCGCCCTCCACCCCAACATTGTGGTGAAGGTACCGGCGATTGCCGATGGCATCCGTGCCATTCGCTGGTTCACCGACAATGGAATCCGTACGAACTGCACCTTGATTTTCTCTCCTGGTCAGGCCCTTCTCGCCGCGAAAGCAGGAGCTTCTTACGTCAGTCCCTTCGTAGGACGCATCGACGACATCAGCTCTGACGGTTTGCAGCTGATTGAGAAGATCCGTGTCATCTACGACAACTACGATTTCGGGACAGAAATCCTCGCCGCGAGCGTGCGCCACACGATGCACATCATCGAATGCGCTGAAATCGGTGCCGACATCATGACCGGCCCACTGAGCGCCATCAAAGGATTGCTCAAGCACCCATTGACCGATAACGGCTTGGCGCAATTCCTCGCCGATCACGCCAAAGCCCAAGGTTGATGCTTCTGCGGATTCACCCGGACAACCCGGATGAACGCCGCTTGGATCAAGCCGTTGCAATCCTCGAACGGGACGGCGTCATTGTTGTGCCGACAGATACCGTATACAGTTTCGCCTGTGTTCTGGGGTCTGCGAAGGGCTTGGAACGCATATCCGCCCTCAAAGGGATTCCTTTGAAAAATGCCCGGTTCAGCATCGCGTGCGCCGATTTGAGCCACCTGTCTAGTTACACCCGACCGCTGAGCAACACCATCTTCAAACTGATGAAGAAAGCGCTGCCGGGGCCCTATACCTTCATCGTGCCGGCCAATAACAACGTGCCCAAGTGGTTCATGGGCAAGCGCAAAACCATTGGCATCCGGGTTCCCGATAACGGCACGCTCCTGGCGCTGATTGAGCGCCTCGACCGGCCCCTGGTGGTCAGTTCCGTTCGCGACGAAGACGACGTGGTTGAGTACACTACTGACCCGGAACTCATCGCTGAGCGATTCGATTCGCAGGTAGATGCCGTAATCGACAGTGGGTACGGTTCGGTGGATGCCTCCACGGTCATCGATTGCACCGTTGGATCGGCGGTTGTGGTTCGGGAAGGATTGGGTGCCGTCGAAGGGTGGCTCTAAGCGTCTTGAGCGCGCGACGCCAACATCGGAACGAAGGCGAATTCGCCGTGCTCCTGACGGCTGAACTCTTTTTCTCCGGTGCGTTCGAATGTGAACATGCGTTGGGTATCACCCTCACCGACGGGAATGACCAACCGCCCACCGACGGCCAACTGCAACAAAAGCGCTTCGGGAATTTCCGGAGCGCCGCACGTCACAATGATGCCATCGTAAGGGCCGAAGACGGCTTTGCCTTTGTACCCATCCCCGTAGAATAAGTCGGGCTTGAAGCCCATGGATTTGAGCAGTGGCCCGGCTTTGTCGAACAAAAGGCGCTGGCGTTCGATGGAATAAACCTTGTACCCCATCGCGCAGAGCACTGCGCACTGGTAGCCGCTGCCCGTGCCAATCTCCAAGACCTTGGCTCCGGGTTCAAGTTGGAGCAATTCCGTTTGACGGGCCACCGTATGCGGCTTGCTGATGGTTTGCCCCGCGCCAATTTGGAACGCCGTGTTCTGGTACGCGAATTGTTCGAATGCTGACGACAAGAAAAAATGACGCGGTACCCGATCCATGGCCGCGAGAACGGTTTCATTCTCGATGCCCATTTCACGAAGCTCTTGCAGCATCTGACGGCGTAAGCCTTTGTGTTTGTACTCGTCGCGCATGGAAGGATGAAACTACAACGCATAGGCAGCCGACAAAAGGCATCCGCCACACCTTTATTGAACATCCAATGTGAATTGCCCCGTTGTGAATGAATTGTTCATCGATGAATTGCATCACCAAGCCTCCCAGCCAAGGGCCGGCAGTACTTTTGAGGCATGACGAAACACTGGTTTACCTGCAAGGTCAAATACGTCCGCCACGATGCCGAAGGCGCCGAAGTAAAAGCCACCGAGTCCTTTGTCCTCGACGCTTACAACTACACCGAAGCGGAATCACGCATGACCGGCATTTGCGAGCAAGAGGGCATTCGCCCCTTCGAAATTGTGCAGATCACCAAGTCAAACCTTGTCGAGGTGATTCGATTCGACGATGCCGACCAGTGGTTCAAGGTGAAAATCGCGCTCACGAGCCTCGACGAAAAGGCCGGCAAGGAGAAAGAATCGTACCAGCACATTTTATTATCGGCTACAGACGTTCGGGATGCCTACGATAAGGTGCGCAAGCACATGTCCAAGGTGGGCGTTGGATTCGTCATTCCTTCCGTGATTTTCCAAAAAATCACCGAGGTGTTCCCGCTTGAAGAAGAGGGAGGTAGCCACGCACTGCATGGCGCCCCTGACTTGGCTGCAGAACCCGAAGCGGTATAAACCGCTCTTACAGGCTCATCCACTCCCAAGCACTGTGGTAAAATCCGCGTGATTCGGCGGATTCGAACAACTCAGCGTAGAACGCATCTTGTCCTACCGTTGCGCCGTCTCCAATGACAAGCAACCGGTGTTTGGCACGGGTCATCGCGACATTCATGCGGCGGTATTCTTTCAAAAAACCGATTTCCCCGGTGGCATTGCTCCGGGTGAGCGAAATGAATACCACGTCCCGCTCTTGGCCTTGGAACGCATCCACCGTGGAGCACTCAATGCGCGTCCGTAGCACCGCATCGCCGCTGCAGGCGTCATCGATGCTGCGATTCAGGACGTCCACTTGTGCACGGTACGGCGCGATGACAGCCACTGCATGCTCGGGGTGCTCCGCAGCGAGTTCCATCAAGCGCTGAACCAAGAATTTGGCTTCGTCTGGGTTGCATGTGCTGCCTGTCACCGGCTCCTTCTCCTCGTCAAATCCGCAACCAGCGGTATCGATGAACTGCACGGCGTTTTCGGCAGGAGCGACTTCAGATGCTCGGGCGTCGCACAGCCTCCCGTCGTAGAACAGGTCTGAGGCGAGTTGCATGATGGCTGGGGCCATTCGGTATTGATCAGTCAACATCTGGGACACCGCAGCGTTGTCATCACCCTGCATGGCCCGTTCCAATACGCTCACCGCCAACCCACCCGCTTGGGCTTCGTCGCTCTTCACCACAGGCGGCAGTTGGAGCGGATCACCAGCCAAAATGAGCCGAGGCCCACGCTGCATGGCAATCAACGCCGCGGGCAACATCGCCTGGGAAGCTTCGTCGATGATGACCCAATCAAAAGACTGACCCTTCAAGTGATCGTCAGCGCATCCTGCAAGCGTTGCACACACGACTTGACCGGTGCGCACAATGCGTTCCGACAAGTAAGCCTCCATGGCATTGGCTTCGGACTCCAACGATCGGGCCTCGCTCCGAGCGGCTCTGCGTTCCGCACGTTGCTCTGATCCGAAATTCCGGTGGTAGGTGTTGGCCTGTTTCCACGCTTTCTCGGCACGCTTCCGCAAGTCCTTGACCTGCTTGAATTCTGGGTCTTTTTCTACGTGGGCATCCAAACCATATTCGACCACATCGGCATCCAATCGAACCGGATGGCCGATGCGAACGGGCGTTGTGTCCTGACGAACGCATCCCTTCACGAGCAAATCCACAGCAGCATTGCTCGGAGCGGTCAAGAGCAAGCGTTCCCCGCGAGCAACTGCGCGTTCAACGAATGCGAGTAAGGTGGTGGTTTTGCCCGTACCTGGCGGTCCGTGCAAGATGGCCAATTGATCTGCCGCTTCCGCCAAGGCCACCCAAGCGGATTGGCCAGGGTTCAAGGAAGGATGCTCGATGGGAGGCATTTCCTTGAGCAAGCGATCGGCGCCCTGCCCCATCAGGGCGTTGCGCATCGATGCTTCTGAATCATCCTCGGTGTTGATCCAGTGACTGAGCGCTTCCGCCATGAGCCGGTAGGTGCGGTCATCGGCGCGCTCATCCAAGGTCCATCGCTCATGCAATGCAGCAGATTCCAAGGGGTCTCCATCCAGAATTACTTCGGCGGTACCACCTCTAATTTTGCGCACGATGCCCCGGCGAACGGCGCGCTCATCCGCGGGCAATCCCGCCTCATTGGCTTGGTAAAAATGAACGGGAGATCCAGAACGAAATGCATCGTCCAATCCGCCGTTCTGGCCTTTCTTTAAGGTAAGCTTGATGCGGCCACCAAAGGTGAACCCTTGGTTCTCGATGGTCACCGGCGCCCATGTCAAGCCCTCCGCCTTTCGAACGCGAAGGCTTTGCTTTTCAAGTATGGCGGCCAGTCGCCGCTCCTCTTCCCGCTGCTCTGCAACCAGCGCGTGGGCCAGTCTCCCAAGTTCCTCGACCGCACTGTTCATGCTCAGCGCACGAGCGTGAAGGAGCCGTTGATGTATTTGAAGCCCTGCCCTTGATCGATGGTTTGGCCGTTAACATCGTTGATGATCAACTCGGCGTCCACACGCGCGATGCCCAAGATGTAGAAATACGTGCCTTCCGCAGCTTCTTCCGGAGCCGGGCTCCAGCCTGAAGTCTTTCCAAAGTCATCGCTGCTGTAGACGATTTGCCCCCAGCGGTTGTAGATGCGGATCGTACTTCCGTCGTACCGATCGCTGTCCAATCCCTGAACGATGAAAGCGTCATTTTTGGCATCCCATTGTCCGTCACCGTTGGGCGAAATAACGTTGGGGATGGTCAATTCGCAGATATCCTCCTCAACCGTGAATTGGCTGGTGGTGGTCCAAGTGCACGGTGCGACCATGGATACGAGCACTTCGTAATACCCCTCTTCAGTGGCTTGGTAAACGGCACCTGAACCCACCACTTCATCTTGGAAAGTCCACTCATATGTGTAGTCCGTCTCGAGCAAGCCTTCATTCGTGAAATTCAACGCCACAAGGTCCAA
>CALKYI010000043.1 GCA_938003665.1 uncultured Flavobacteriales bacterium | reverse complement strand
TCATCCTCGTCTGTTTCGTCTTCCTCTTCCTCTTCCTCTTCTTCGGGCTGCCAATCGATGGTGCACATTTGGTACTCTTGGCGGAAGTCCAACATGCTTTGGACGTTATCGTTATCGGCGAAGAAATTTGTCACCCAATCCGAACGGATGGCGACCGTGCCGTCACAGTTGAGGCCAATCATGCCAAAAGGCCGCTGAAAGAACGTGTTGTAGATGGCGTTGTCCGGGTTGTCCGCATACATTGTGAACGGGAAATCGTGGATGGGGGACTCGAGCCAGTCGTGCATCGCCCAGCGGCGTTCCGCGTAGATGGAAGGCTGGACCACGGCGGTGTCGGTGTTGACAGTCGGCGGGCAGTTGCTTGGGCAATTGCCGTCTGTGGGGTGCGCCTCTACGCCGTAGATGAAGATCCAGTTGTAGTCTTCGATGTGGTCGTAGATGAAGTTGCGCGCTGACCACACTTCCTGTCCAGGCAGGGACGGATCGAAGACGTTGCGGAACCGAATGCAGGAGACGCTGCCGCTGACGAGTACGACTGGCTTGGGACCGGCGAGTTCGTCGTAGAGTTCAACGGGATTGCCATCGAAGTCGTAGACCGTGAAGTTGTAGACGGTGTCGTTTACTTGATAACCGCCGGACATGTCCATGTAATCACCGTAGAAGATGATGTCGTCCACAGAGGCCGTGTCAGCAGGTTGTTCGGGTAAACCAAAATCTCCGTATTGCGCCGTCGCAACGGTGCAGGCGATGCAGATCAGGAGGGACGCGAGGCCGTACCTCACCCAGGTAAGTTGGTGCATGGGTTCAATTTCTTGCATGCAAATGACATCCAACCCTCACAAAAGGTTCGCTTGGACTATGAGATAATCGTTAAATGCGGGTTTTTACTGCATACACGGGGCCACAAGTAGCCGATGCACCTCGTATCCCGGCATGCCATTGAGGTCCATGCTGGCATCGTCCTCGCTGTCCCAATTGAGCATGATCTGCCGGAGTGAGCAGTTGCAGTATTCCTTGGCGTCCGCTTTGCTCATGCCGCGGGCTTGCTTCAAGCAATTTTCTTTGAAGCCCTTTTTGAACGTATCCGAAAAGTCCTTGTTCGAGAGGTCCACCGCTGGTTCGCCACATGCGGTAAGCCATCCCATTGCAGCCATCAAAATCAAAACGCGCTTCA
>CALKYI010000042.1 GCA_938003665.1 uncultured Flavobacteriales bacterium | reverse complement strand
AGTGTGGATGTCACCAATACCGGCGATGTCATGGGCGAGGAAGTGGTGCAGTTGTACGTAGAAAACAACGCCGCCGATGTGTGGATGCCCGAAAAGGAATTGAAGGGCTTTGAGAAGGTCGAATTGCAGCCGGGCGAAACAGCTACTGTGAACTTCGAATTGACAGCCAACGAGCTGTTTTATTACGACGAAGTGACGGCAGCTTATGCAGTAGCAGCGGGTGCATACGTGGCCCACGTCGGAGGAGCTTCCGATGCCCTGGCATTGAATGCGGCCTTCACGTTGGAAGAGGCCGCGCCGGCGACGGACTTTGAGGTGACGCGGATTTACCATTACCCTCGTTTCCCCATGCCCACAGACTCGGTCCTGTTCTTAGGGTTGGTCAAAAACGCCGGAACGGGCGACGCCCTTCCTGGCACACCCTTGGAGTTGACGTTTGCAGTAAACGGCGTTGAAGTCAGCAGCACGTCGACACTGACCGATACCCTGCGCGCGGGCGGGTGCATCTTACTCGGCGCAACCGAGGGCCCCGATGGCTCACCGTTTTGGGTGCCAGGGTCTTTCGATACCTTCACGGTCCAGGCGACCGTTGATGGAGAAGGGGCGTGGGAAGAATTGATTGAGACCAACAACAGCCTTGAGGCGGATGTGGATGTTGAAGATCCAACAGAACTGGCGCCCAATCTGTGTTACTTGAAGCCGGTCACTGCGACGAGCACCGAGAGTTGGGAATACCCAGCGGCCAAGGCGGTGGATGGCAATTTTGGTACACGGTGGAGTTCAGCGTTTTCCGATCCGCAAACCATTACGGTGGATTTGCTTGACATCTATACCTTGGACGTCATTGCTTTGGCGTGGGAAACCGCCTACTCCAGTGAGTACAAGCTGCGGGTATCGCTCGACGGTGACAACTGGACCATGCTCGTACACGAGACGGAAGCCGACGGCGGAAACGACTTGTTCTACCCGGCTGTCGACGCCCGCTACATTCAAGTGGAAGGCATCGAACGCGCGACCGAGTGGGGCCATTCCTTGTGGGAAATTCAAGCCTACGGTGAACTGAGTTTGAGCCAGCCGGAATTGGACGCGGCGGTTGAAATCAACATTGTTCCCAATCCTTCATTAGGATCGCTCCATATCCTCGGAGTTGACACGAATGAAACGGTCACAGTGAGTGTTTCCGACCTGTCCGGACGGTTGGTGACGACCCAACGCATCCAAGGAGGGCGAAGGTTTGAGTTGCCTGCCAGCGTCTCAGCAGGTTATCACGTTGTACGCATTCAAGCGCGCGAAGGCGATGTCACGCGCTTGATCTATTTCGAGCGTTAAGCTCAGAACTGCATCACGTACCGTGTGCCGGCGTCGCTGTATTCTTCGAAGGCGATGCTAGTCTCTGTGCACAAACCAGTTTCTTCGCACGCTGCCTTGAGGGCAGGGTAGGATTTCATGGTACCGAGGATGATGCTCACCGTTCCGGATCCACCGG
The DNA here is from genome assembly GCA_938003665.1 of uncultured Flavobacteriales bacterium. Lineage (GTDB taxonomy): Bacteria > Bacteroidota > Bacteroidia > Flavobacteriales_D > Sanyastnellaceae > UA16. Next base: position 1,143 of record CALKYI010000042.1, on the reverse strand, counting down.
ACCAATCGGTGTAAAGAGAAGGCCCTTTTTCGACTTCCACCAAACGGAATTCCGGGTGGGCTGCGATGGCTTCCAATCCTTCCGTGGCCGAGACTTTCACGCCGGCAAACGATCGCAAGGAATCCTCGGGCACTCGCTCGGGATTGTCGTAGTAGATACCCGCAAATTCGCCGTCGGGGAATTTTGCTTGTACTTCGGCAAAGGCGTTGCCAATCTCCATGTATGAACCGGTGTGGTCGACCCCCAACAGGATGAATCCGCCTTGCTCGCCTTGTTGCACCTCAACCGTACGGTAGAGGCCTTGTGAAATGAGAAAGCCGTAAATGATGGCGACAAGCGCCAAAATGACCCAGAGTGCTTTTTTCATGGTGCGAACATCCGAAAAGCGAATATGAAATGCAAGGGTCCGCGTGATGGGAAAGAGCTCACTGCCAAAATCGCGGTACCTTTCGGGTATGCACAAGAAAATTCTCCTCCTCGGCTCGGGCGAACTCGGCAAAGAAGTGGTCATTGCCCTCCAACGTTACGGCCAAACGGTCATCGCTGTCGACGCCTATGAAGGGGCTCCGGCTATGCAGGTTGCGGATGGCTGCGAGGTCATCAACATGCTGGACGGCGAGGCCTTGGATGCGGTGGTCGCGAAACACCAGCCGGATATCATTGTGCCGGAGGTGGAGTCAATCCGAACGGAGCGCTTTTACGATTACGAGGAGCTCGGCATCCATGTGGTGCCTTCGGCCCGTGCGGCCAATTTTACGATGAACCGAAAGGCCATCCGCGATTTGGCGGCGTCGGAGTTGGGATTGAAAACGGCGCCCTACCGCTACGCCACGTCGTATGAGGAATTGGCGGCGGGCGTGGAGGCCGTCGGTATGCCCTGTGTGGTGAAACCGCTCATGTCGAGTTCGGGCAAAGGCCAATCGGTCATCCGTACCGAGGATGACATCCAACGCGCTTGGGACTATGCGCTGAGCGGTTCCCGGGGCGATTTGGCCGAGGTTATTGTCGAATCGTTCATCGACTTCGATTACGAAATCACCCTGCTGACCCTCACTCAACAAGATGGGCCGACGCTGTTTTGCCCGCCCATCGGCCACAGCCAGGAACGTGGCGTTTACTCGGAAAGTTGGCAGCCCATGCCCA
>CALKYI010000041.1 GCA_938003665.1 uncultured Flavobacteriales bacterium | reverse complement strand
CTTGCATCTTGCCCCCTGAGGTACTCAATGAAGCTTCGGCTGCAGTCAACGACTTCAACGGACTGGGCCTATCACTGATTGAAATTTCCCACCGAAGCAAGGACTTTGTTGCGGTCATGGAAGAAGCCCGTTCATTGGTAAAAGAGCTCTTGAACCTGCCCGAGCGGTTCGACGTTCTGTTTCTGCAAGGTGGGGCCAGCCTTGGATTTTACACGGCAGCGATGAACTTGTTGCCGGAAGGAGGCAAAGCGGCATACGTCGACTCAGGCACGTGGTCGGCGAAGGCCCTCAAAGAAGCGAAACTCCTTGGTGACATCGAAGTGGTGGGGTCTTCCAAAGCGACGAATTACGACGGCATCCCCACTTTCAACGCACCAGATGCAGGAACCAGCTACCTGCACTACACCTCGAACAACACCATTTTCGGCACCCAATTCTCCGGCACACCCGAGGCCGGCGTGCCCTTGGTGGCGGACATGAGCTCGGACATTTTCTCACGCACGTTCGATGCCAATCCCTTTCACCTCATCTACGCCGGGGCCCAGAAGAACATGGGGCCTGCAGGCACGGTGATGTATGCCTTTGACCGCGAAGCCATGGGCCACACCGGTCGCACCATTCCGTCCTACCTCGATCTGACGGTGCATGCGGCGAAGGACAGCATGTTCAACACCCCTCCGGTCTTCCCTGTCTACGTGACGCTGCTCACCCTGCGGTGGATGAAGGCCAACGGCGGAGTAGCAGCCATGCAGCAGCGCAATGAAGCCAAGTCCTCTTTGATTTACACAGAAATCGATCGCAATCCATTGTTTGAAGGGCACGCCCAAGTTGGCAGCCGTTCCCACATGAACGCGACCTTCCGATTGACGGATGAGAACAAAGTCGAACGCTTTGACGCCTTGTGGCAGTCCGCGGGCATCAGCGGTTTGAAAGGACACCGCAGCGTCGGTGGCTACCGCGCCTCCATGTACAACGCCCTCCCCCTCGAATCGGTGCAGACGCTTGTCGATGTTATGCAGGCCCTCGAATCAGAAGGCTAAACCCACCAATAGAACCACACTCTCCATGAATATTTTGGCCAATGACGGCATCAGCCCCGCTGGGCTCGCCGCACTTGAAGCTGCTGGTCACCGCGTTTGGACGGATTTCGTTCCCGCTGAAGCACTCGCAGAATTCATCAATACAGAAAACGTAGACGGCCTGCTGGTCCGCAGCGCTACCAAAGTTCGTGAGCCCCTCATTGACGCGTGTCCTGACCTAAAATTTATCATCCGCGGCGGTGTTGGTATGGACAACATCGATGTGGCCTACGCACGGTCGAAAGGCGTGCAGGTCAACAATACGCCCGCAGCTAGCTCACAAAGCGTAGCCGAATTGGTCATGGGCCACCTCTTCACCTTGTGTCGCTTTTTGCACGACAGCAACCGCCGCATGCCGGTGGAAGGCGGCGAACAATTCAAGGCCTTGAAAAAAGCGTACGGCAAGGGCCGCGAATTGCGCGGCATGACCCTGGCCATTGTAGGCTTCGGCCGCATCGGACAGTCGCTCGCGCAATACGCCCTCGGGTGTGGAATGAAGGTGATTGGCGTAGACCAAAACACCGGAACGCACGCACTTACGGTTGACATTGCTGGGCAACAGATCAGCGTTGACATTCCACTGGTCACGTTGGAGCAAGCCCTCACAACAGCGGATGCCATGAGCTTGCACATCCCCGCGCAAGCCGATGGCCAAGCCGTCATCGATGCCGAAGCCATCGCCAAAATGAAGCCTGGAGCGCTGCTCCTCAATGCCGCTCGTGGCGGTGTAGTAGACGAGGATGCCATGCTCGAAGCGTTGGACTCCGGTCAATTGGGCGGGGCAGGCGTTGACGTATTTGTTGGCGAGCCCAAGCCTCGATTGGATGTCATCCGCCACCCGCGCGTTTCCCTGACCCCCCACGTCGGCGCAGCCACCGGTGCAGCACAAGAGCGCATCGGTTTGGAAATTGCCCAGATTGTGCAGGAAATTAGCGCAAAATAACCCGCTTGACCTGGTTCAACCCGTTCCGCATCATTGTCCCCGCTACGGACAAACCCCATCTGGTGGCCTCCCGCTCTTATGTGAGCTATGGGAAGGCTGAATTGCAGGACAAACTCGACCGCAATCCGTATTCGTACCTGCACGTCATCAACCCCGCCGGAACGGGAAAAGCGCCTTTCAAACGCGGATCGGAGGCCTTTTATGGCCTGGTCCGTGAACGGTTCGAATCCTTTCTCGAGCAAGGGTGGTTCACCGTGGATGAAGAACCGTCGTTTGCGATTTACCGCCAAACCGCTGAACACCACACATGCACCGGCATCGTGGGAATTTTGAGCGTGGATGGCATTCGACAAGGCCGCCTGAAACTGCACGAGCAAACACTTGAAAAGCGGGAAAAACTGTTTGCCAAGTACCTCGACACCGTCGGCTGTCATGCCGAGCCTGTGCTGTGCATGTATCCGGACCACGATGCGAAGGGCACGGACACGTCGGCCTGGGTGGACACTTGGACAGCGAATCATCGCCCGGACATGGACTTCAGCACGACGGATCGCATCCGCCATACGGTGTGGTTGATTCGCGCGCGTGAAGCCGACGACTTGGGCCCCTTGCTCAACGCCATCCCAGCGATGTACTTGGCCGATGGCCATCACCGCATCGCTTCAAGCCTGAGGCTCGCGGACAAACACCCCAATGCGCCCTCCAAGCAGCATGTTTTGGCGTATGCTGTTCCGGCATCCCAACTGGCCATTCGCCCCTATCACCGTGTTTTGCGGCACCCCGGCTGGGACGTCGGCCAATGGGAGGACGCTTTTGACTCGTTACAGAACCACCTGAACTGGCAGCGGATTGAGGAGGATGCACCCGCGCCTACTGCTGTCGGATGCCTCCACGTCCAAACGCTCCAGCAATCGTTGGCGGTGCAGTGGCAC
>CALKYI010000040.1 GCA_938003665.1 uncultured Flavobacteriales bacterium | reverse complement strand
GGGGCCATCCCGCACCCGTTTAACCCGTTGGCGGATTTTAACAAGCCGCTAGAAGGCCAACGTCGCCGAAACCCAAGGCGCCGCAAACCCAAAATCACCGCCTAGAACGCCGACCATCCCGTAGTCCCATAGCCAACCGTTTTGCGTGCTCAGGTTGCGGATGCCCATGGAGAGGATGGCGAATCCATCCGACTGGGGGTTGAAAGTATTGTTGGAAGGCAAGTACGAATACACCAAGTTGGCGCCGGTGATTCGGGTGGTGTACCGCAGGTTTTGCACCCAATAATTCTCAGTGATGAACCAGCGGTTTTCCGAAATGCGATTCATCCCACTGATGTTGACAAGCAACGGGCGAACCCAATGTTGGTCGTATTCCGTCACGGTGTAGGTGTAGTAGTACTGCCCAGGGTTCCACTCGTACTCTGTGGAGTCGGTGGTGTAAGCGTGAAATTCGCCGATGCGGTTTTCAAACTTGGTACCCGTGCCGAGGTTGAAGGTGATGTTGCGGTCCTCCGTTCCCCACGTCATGTTGGCAAATACCAACCCTACCGGCCGATCCAGCTCGCCGTAGTAATCCATAAACCCGATGCCTCCGAACGACGCATACGTGTTAGAACTCAATTGCTTCCCAATTTTGACAGACCCCCCTGCACCAGCGAAGGAGATGAGTCCGCCGATCGTAATATTCTCGGAGACCCCGAAACTGACAGAATTCAAGGCGATGTTAGATTGAAAATAACCCTCGCCTTGGCGCAGCTGAAAACCAGAGGGCGCGAAGAAATAGCGGCTTGACTGCGGATTCAGGGCCAATTCGCGTCCTTCAAACGCGATGACCAATTGCTCGTATTCCCGGGCGGCCAGGGTGGTCATGCCTTTCACCAGGTACTTGGGCACACGCACAACGCCCAGTTGCATGGTTTCAATAACAATCTCAGAATCGCTGGATTCGAGCAGCTCCCCCATGCGGGAAGTCCCATCAAACATCACGAGTCGAACATAGGAGGGTGCTGTGGCTTCGGGAGAAACCGTAGATTGAGCCGAACCGTAGCTGAGCGACAGCAGGGCAATGAGAAGTAAAACGATGGGACGCATGGCGGAAAATTGAATTATTTACTGTTTTGAGGAGCGAAAAGCCTCAACCGTTCGCTGCAAGGATTCCTTGAAAGGTGTCAGCTCCACACCGAGCTCTTCGATCGAACGCGCTGGGGACACTTCCCAGTGGTAGTTGCCCCGACGCACCCATTCCGTGGTCAGATCGGGGCGTTTGCCCCGCAGCTTGGCCAAGGCAGCGTGCACCCGGGCGAAGCCCATCTGCAGCCAGATGGGGGCCACAACCATGGCGTGCTTTTGACCGCTCACCTCCGCTAGCGTTTCGAAAAAGGCTCCGTACGTGACGTTGTGACCTGCGAGCATGTAATTGCTCCCCGGACGGCCGCGTTCCATGGCGTTGATGTGGCCTTGAACCACATCTTGAACGTCCACGTAATTGCCTTTCCAATGCCGGCCTCCCGGGATGAGGCGCCAGTTGCCATTGATGTAGCGCTTGATCATGAGCGACACTGACGCCGGTTCCCCCCACAAATACGGGCCGAACACGCGCGTCGGACTCACCAACACCGCATGCATCCCCTCCTCGAGCACATGCCGCAATACCACCAAATCTGAAGCGGCTTTCGAGGCCTCGTAGGCGTTGAAGTAATTCAAATCGCGGGGTTTTTCCTCGGAAACCACGTCAGACACGGAAGGGCCCATGACCCCACCACTCGACGTGACCACCACCCGCTCAACCCCTGCAGCCTTGGCGGCGTGCAGGACGTTGTCCGTACCGTGTGCATTGACGTTGAAGTACGTCTCGGACTGCCGCTCCCAAACGGTGGCACAGGCCGCCATGTGGTACAGCTGTTGGCAATCACTGAGGGCCACTTGCAGAGCCTTCCGGTCGGATAGCTCTGCCACCGCCAGTTCTACGCCCCAAGCCTCCAATTGTCGGGCGCGGTCGGGATTGCGCACCACGGCGCGCACGTCGTGACCGGCGTCCAACAACGCGCGAATGAGGTGGGCCCCGATGAAGCCTGTTCCGCCTGTGATCGCCACCTTCATTGGCCCTTCCATTTCATTTCAGGGTGACGCAAAAAGCGCGTGGTAGTGTTGGTCCAAGCCATGAAAATGTGAACCAATATGGCCGGCCACAGGCTTTCCGTTTGCAAGGTCACCCAACACAACAGGAACCCCAATGGAATGGCGCCAATGGCCTCGTCCCGTCCTTTGGGCACATGCGTCGCTGAATACAGCACCGTATTAATGGCCACCGCTGGCCACGCTCCCAACACCTCGACCAGTGGAAACAGCAGCACGCCGCGGAATAAGAATTCATAACCCGCTAGGTACAAGGCCCAACCCAACCAATTCACGGCCATCATGGAGCCCGTCCATTCTCGGGCTTGTACTTGCGGATATTGAGGGTCAAATTTTCGCGCACCCAGCGCAGCGACGGCAATGACCACAGCTCCCAATCCAAGGGTCCATTTCCAGATCAGTGCATTGTGTTCTGCCGGCCACGCCAATCCCAATGCTTCTGGGCCCCATCCAATGGCTTGGTGGAGCACCACCGCCGGCACCACACCCATGGTCACAAATCCCCAAGCCTTAGCGGTAAAAATGTGCCAGAGGCACGCCTGGTCGTGCTCCATGCGATCGTGAAAAGCCCGACGAAACGCCGCTGAATGAAAAGTGAACCAAAACAGCAGGAATCCGACCAAGGCCACACCCAACGGCACGACGGATTGAGCGTCTTCTGGAGAAAGGGATGGGATGAATTGCATCATTGACCGTTGGATTTCTTTCGGGTCCGAACGTAATTGAAAATCGCTAAGGCTGATTTCAGCGGGCGTGGGAATACACGCAGCATCCCGAGGGTCAACCAATTTTTAACTCCGGGTACGATGACCGCTTTGCCGCGTATCGTGCCTTCCAATGCTGATTCCGCTACTTCATCCGGATTCATGGCGCTGACCCGGGCCATCGCGGACCCGTGGCGCAACTGCTCAATCACGACCGGATTGGTCAGCATGGCGCCCGGTTGCACCACGCTCACCGAGACGCCAAAGGGCTTCATTTCCCCACGGATGCCGATGGTGAACGCCCGAACGAAGGCTTTTGAGGCACTGTAAATGCTTTTGTACGGCATGGCAAAATTGGCCGCCATACTCGATACGTTGAGGACATGCCCCGCTCCTTTTTCGGACATCGCGGGCAAGAAGGTCCGGCACATGGCGACGGTTGTTTGCATGTTCAAATCCATCATCAAACGGTTGAGTTCTGGCCGTGAGTGGATGAACTCCGACGTTCCTCCGACGCCCACATTGTTGACTAAAAAATCAATGTGAATCCCCGCCTCCTCCAACTGTGCTTTCAGCAAGGCGGCACAGCCATCTTGCGCCAGGTCCATATCAATCCCCAACGATTCGACGTTGTGCTGTTGGGCGATGCGCTGGGCCACGTCAGCCACATTGTCACCGGGCTTCGATACGCCGACGATATTATACCCACGTTCAGCCAACCCCTTGAGAAAAGAGGCTCCTAAGCCGGCAGCCGCCCCCGTAACGAGGGCCCATTGGGTATGTGATGGGGTTATGATGACGGAAAATTAGCGCATGACGCTGACCCAACCAACACGCGACTCCACATTCACGGATTGTGCCTCTTCTGAACCCCAACGGAAAGAGAGGCGGTAGGTGTACATGTTGTTCTGCACGAAATACCCGGAGTATTCACCGCCACCTTCATAGCTTCCGATCCATTGGAACGCAGGGTCCTCGGTCGCGAACACGATGTGGCCCCATCGGTCGAAGATTTCCAATTTGAAATCGTAGAGCGGACACGACGCCTGCATCTCGAGGACTTCATTGACTCCATCGCCGTCCGGCGTGATGGCATTGGGGACAAACACTTCGCAGGGACAGTCCTCCCCAATGACGGAGAAATCAAAATCAATGAAGAACATCGCCTCCGCCGTGCAGCCCGCGGCGTCCTCCACGGTCACAATGTGCTCACCAACAGGGAGGAGGTTAAAAACGCCAGAGGTGTTATCCTCTGTTCCGTTCAATTGATAGACGACAGGCTCCACCGCACCGTTCGCTTGAGCCCGGATCCGCCCGTTGTCAAACCACGTGCAGTTGACGTTGCTCTTTTCGGAAAAACTGATGGCGAGGTTGCTTTCGTTGACCACCACCGCTTCGACTTGTCCTTCGCAGCCGCTGCCATTGGCCGCGAGCACCGTGAAGGCCCCGCCGTTCAGCCCTTCAAACAAGCCTTCCGCTTGCCACGTCGATCCGCCGTTGAGGCTGAATTGGAAGTTGGAAGGTTCGTTGGCGGCCACTTCAATGGCGCCGGTTCCGTCG
>CALKYI010000039.1 GCA_938003665.1 uncultured Flavobacteriales bacterium | reverse complement strand
CCTGCACCTCCATTAAAAGCTTGAAGGACTGCATGACCTTGGCCAATCGATCGATGGAAGGTTCGGCCAGGCGACCCGAATCGAACACCTTGGATCCAAGCCGCAACGGAACGCGGTAGTAGGCAACGGAGGATTCTTTGAGACGTCCTTTTTTGCTCCATTCAATGTCCTTGATGAGCAATCGAACCGCGTTGGATCCGATGTCGATGGCGCCAAAACGCCGGGCTGCGTTGGAGGACTTAGATGCTCCCATTTGCTTGCTGCGATTCTTTGAGGTAATGCTCGTACAACGCCTGCTGGCTGTCAATCCTAACCTTCTTCGAACGTCCTGAAATGAACTTGTTTTGGAGCTTCACATCCAGTTTACGGGCCCGGACGTTGTCCTTCAGCTGCAACTCCAACATGGCAGCGACCTGTGCCTGCAATTGGGGGTCCCGAATCGGTACGCTCACCTCAACACGGCGGTCGAGGTTTCGTCCCATCCAATCCGCTGAACTCAAGAAGTACTGCGGCTGGCCGTTGTTCGCGAAGTACAGCACCCGTCCGTGTTCCAGGTCCCTTCCCACAATGCTGCGTACCCGAATGTTTTCACTCAACCCTTGGATGCCCGGCTTTAATGAGCAGATTCCGCGGACGATCAAATCCACCTTTACCCCTGCCTGACTCGCTCCGTACAACAATTCAATCATGGCCGCGTCGACCAGGTTATTTAGCTTCAAGATGATATGTCCCTTTTGTCCAGACTTGACGTGCATCATTTCTTGGCGGACCAAATGCGTGAAGTTTTTGCGCGTGGTATAGGGCGACACGACCAACTGTTTGAAGCGCGGTCGCTCGTAATTGTGGGCAAAAAAACTGAACAATTCTGCTACTTCCTGCGTGATATCGGCATTCGAAGTGAGGTAGCCGAAATCACAAAAGACTTTGGCGCGCTGCTCGTGGAAATTACCAGTGCCGATGTACGCAATGCGGTTTGTGGTCACCCCGTGCCGTCGGGTGATGAGGAAGAGCTTGGAATGCACTTTCAAGCCCGTCACCCCGAAACCTACATTGATGCCGGCCTCTTGAAGCAGGTTTGAAACCCGGATGTTGTTCTTCTCGGGCATACAGCTCGATCACCGCATTGACATGTTTTCCGTTGTGCGCTGCGTTGATCAACGCATTGATGATGCGGCTGTTGTAGGAAACGCGGTACAGATTGATGTGGATGGACTCCACCGCAGGATCGATGGCCGCTTCGCGCAACAAGTCCTCCACATGACCAAAATCATGGTACGGGTAATTGAGCAGAATGTCCTTGCGCAAGACTTGCTGAGTCATGCTGCTTTCGCCCTCAGGG
>CALKYI010000038.1 GCA_938003665.1 uncultured Flavobacteriales bacterium | reverse complement strand
ATGGGGTGGCCGCTGTACATGACGAGGGTTTGTTCCTCGGTCATTTGGCTCAAGTACTGCATGGTGAGGCGGTACTGGGCCCAGTTTTGGAACACCCCGCCGTTGCCGCCGTAGGTAATGAGTTCTTCCGGATGCTGCGCCACCGCGGGATCCAAGTTGTTTTGGATCATGAGCATGATGGACGCCGCCTGCGCCGATTGTGCGGGGTAGGCTTCAATGGGCCGAGCGTGCATGGCATACGATGGGCGCAAGCGGTACATGTAAATGCGGCCGTAGCGCTTCAGCTCCTCCGCAAATTCTGGGGCCAATTCGGCATGCTGATCGGCGGGGAAGTAACGCAGCGCATTGCGCATGGCCAGCTCTTTTTCTTTGGCCGTCAGGATGTCCTTGCGAACTGGTGCGTGGCTGAGTTCGGAGGAACGCGGTTGAGGCGCGGGCAACTGAGCGGGGATTCCCGCCTTTATTTCCGCTTGGAACAACTGCAATTCGTTGGCGCTTGTGGCTGAGGTCATGCTTTCTTGATTTTCCCGGTGCGCTTGTCAAACCCATAAGGGCAATGCTTGCAACCGCTTTGACAACAATGACCGCGCTTGAGGTGGTATTGTTCGGTAAAAACAATGTAGCCCTCTTCGCTGTGGTAAAAGTCCCCCGGTTCCAAATCGCTCCGCATGTTGCAAATTTACCACGTATGAAACCGATGCCCGATTTCACGACCGAACGCGTCACGTGGTCCGCTGCCGAAGAGGCCGGCGTTGAGCTTTGGGTGCGGCGCTTGGATGCGGTTGATTCGCCGGCGCCGGGCAACAAGGCTTGGAAGCTGATGTACCATGTGGAGCGGGCATTGCTGCAACCGCAGCCCGCCTTGCTCACGTTCGGCGGCGCATGGTCAAACCACCTGCACGCCACGGCGGCACTGGGGGCGTCAATCGGTTTGCGCACCATCGGTGTGGTGCGCGCGACCGAAGCTGAACTAGCGCATCCCACACCGACCTTGCAAGACTGCATGGATTGGGGCATGGAGCTCTTTCCGGTTTCCCGGTCCGAATACAAGGAGAAGGACGCGCCGTTTTTCAAAGCCTGGTTGCGCGACCGGTTCGACAATCCCTGGATCGTGCCGGAAGGCGGCAGTGGGGCACTTGGCGTCATGGGCTGCAAGCACCTCATCGAACAGGCCGACTTGGAGCGCCCTTGGGACGCCGTGGTGGTTGCCGCCGGAACTGGGGCCACGGCCGCGGGGCTCCTGTTGGGGATCAAAGGAACCGCCAACCTGTATGTGGCCAACGCACTGAAGGGGTTTGACATGGGACCGGCCATCGAGCACCAATTGAACCTCGCGCTGAACGATTCCACGTGGTCAAAGGAGCTCGCCGCCCGTTGCACCGTTTGGAACGACGCCCACCTCGGTGGATTCGGCCATATTCCCGAATCTCTCCAATCATTCATTGATTCATGGGAAACTGAAACAGGCATTCCGTTGGACGGCGTCTACACGGGAAAAGCGCTGCATCGCTTGGAGCAGGCATGGCGCGAAGACCCTGATTGGAGCGGCCGACGCGTCTTGTTCATCCACACGGGGGGGCTGCAGGGAAACCGCTCGTGGCGGTGACGATTGAAAAATAGTTCCGCACCGTTCATGAAGCCGGTTAGCGGAGTAAATTTGCTTCACAATCAACGCCCTTGACCCGCACGGAATGAGCGACTTCCTCCAACACGAATGCGGCATTGCAATGCTTCGATTGAAGCAACCGTTGCAATACTACATCGACAAATACGGCAGTGCATTTTATGGACTCAATAAGATGTACCTGCTCATGGAGAAGCAGCACAACCGCGGCCAAGACGGCGCCGGACTCGCCAACATCAAGTTGGACGTACCTCCAGGCAAGCGGTACATCTCCCGCATTCGGTCTGTGGACTCGCGGCCCATCCAAGACGTTTTCAGCCGCATCATGCCCCGTTTTGAAGGGCTTTCTTCTGAGCAACTGAAGGACAGCCAGTTTCTTCAGGAGGAAATGGCGTTTACCGGGGAATTGTTCTTAGCCCACCTGCGGTATGGGACCTACGGCAAAAACCAAGTCGAAAATTGCCACCCGTTTCTTCGCCAAAACAACTGGCGCACACGAAACCTCGTGGTTGCCGGCAACTTCAACATGACCAACACGGACGAATTGTTTGACAAGTTGGTCGGGCTCGGACAGCATCCCAAGGAAAAGGCCGATACCGTCACCATCCTCGAGCGAATCGGGCATTTTGTCGACGTCGAAAACCAGCGACTCTTCGATCAATTCAAAGAGGAAGGCCTTGCCAATGAGGACATTTCCGAGCGAATCGCCGACGAGATTGACTTGCCCACTGTGCTGAAGCACGCGGCCAATTCCCTCGACGGTGGGTACGTTATGTGCGGCATGATCGGCCACGGCGACGCCTTCGTCATGCGCGACCCCAATGGCATTCGGCCCGCGTTTTTCTACGAAGACGACGAAGTAGTGGTTATCACGAGTGAACGGCCGGTGATCCAGACAGCCTTCAATGTTTCAACGGAAGCTGTCCGCGAAATCAAGCCCGGTCACGCACTGATCATCAAGCGCGACGGAACGGTTTCCATGCCCCAAGTCAAACAACCCAGTGAGCGAAAAGCCTGCAGTTTTGAACGCATCTACTTCAGCCGCGGCAATGACCAAGATATTTACACCGAACGAAAAGAATTGGGACGTCAACTGGTCCCCCAGATCATGGAGGCCGTCGAACACGACCTCGATAATACGGTCACGAGTTTCATTCCCAACACGGCGGAAACCTGCTTTTATGGGTTGGTCAAAGGCCTTGAGGACCACCTGAGCCAAGCGAAAATCTCACGCATCATCGGCTTGGGCGCCAACCCCGATCCGGATGAAGTCAAGCGCATTTTAGACGAACGCGCCCGCATCGAAAAGATCGCCATCAAGGACGCCAAGCTGCGCACCTTCATCACCGAAGACGCCAACCGAGATGACCTGGTGGCCCACGTTTACGACATCGCCTATGGCACCGTCACCCCCGGCCAAGACACCCTTGTCGTCATCGACGACAGCATCGTCCGCGGCACCACGCTCAAACGCTCCATCCTCCGCATCCTCGATCGCCTCAACCCCAAACGAATTGTCGTTGCCTCCAGCGCCCCGCAGATCCGCTACCCCGACTGCTACGGCATTGACATGGCGCGACTGGGGGATTTTGTCGCCTTCCAAGCGGCCATCAGCCTCATCAAGGAACGCGGCATGGAGCACCTCATCGACGAGGTGTACGAGCGTTGCAAAGCGCAAATCGCCCTTCCGAAAGAAGAGAATGTGAACCAAGTCAAGGCCATCTACGAACCGTTCACAACGGAGGAACTCAACGACCGCATCTCACAGCTGCTCACACCAGAGGGCATGAAGGCAGAAGTGAAAATCGTTTTTCAGAGCATTGAAGGGTTGCACGCTGCATGCCCCAACCACCAAGGCGATTGGTACTTCACGGGCGACTTTCCGACGCCCGGCGGGCACAAAGTGGTCAACCGAGCGTTCGTCTATTACGTCGAGGGGCGCAGCGAGCGAGCTTATTAACGCTGAATCACCAGCTGCTGAGCAGCGCCTTCGCCGCAGCGAACAACGTATGTCCCTGCCGGCAAATCACTCACATTCATGAGCTCGACTTGCAACCCGGGCCGCACCAGCTGACGCTTCCATTCGCGGCCGTCCATGCCATACACCACCACCTCAGATCCGGGTTGAAGACCGACCAAGGTGACGTGATCACGTGCGGGGTTTGGCAGCATAGCAAAGGCCGACGCCTCCATCTCAGGGGTGTCCACCACGTATTCATCCAACCAAATTCCTGCGGCTGATTCGGTGATGACCGGGTCCCCTGTGATGGGCGTGTCCACCGTTGAAATGTTCAGCAAGGCCGCCAGCGTGATGGGGAAATCCGCAGAGAAGAAATAATCGCCCGTCACCACAACCTCGTAGG
>CALKYI010000037.1 GCA_938003665.1 uncultured Flavobacteriales bacterium | reverse complement strand
TCGACGCCTCCACTTGGAGCGCCGGATCGTACGTCATCGGCGTGAACAACCAGCCAGGACAGACCATCGTCGTGAAGTGATTACGGATGAACCGAGCGGCTGGCGACCTTGCCCCGCCCAGCGAGCCAGGCGGTTTGGCCGTCAGGGGTGAACCGAACCGTGTAGAAATTGCTATCGGCCTCGGTGGTCCAAGTTGCGCCGCCATCGCTTGAGCGGCTGATGCCTGGAATGCCCACGGCCCAAATGGATTGACAGTCGGAGTAAGGCACGTACTGCACGCACGAGCGGTAGCCCGGACCGGCACCCGGCGTCAGCAATTCCCAGGTCTCACCGCCGTCGGTTGTAGCGATTTTGTTGGCCGCATTGTCGTCCATCGCTTCCCAATTTCCGCCCCATCCAATCCCGATTGCCTCATCGCAACGGGCTACGCTGAACATTCCCGTCATCGCTCCTCCCTGAACAATGGGCGTCTCGACCACTTCCCAAGTTCGCCCCCGATCCGGCGAGCGAAAAATCCGTGAAGCCACCCCACCTGAAGCAATCCACACCTCATCTCCGAGCAACACGATGTTCCCGTTGGAGGCGGCAAATGCGGCTTCCTCTGCCGTTGGCAAGTCCTCACACGAAACTGCCGACCAAGTCGCCCCGCCGTCTCGGGTAATGATGACGCTCAAGCATCCACCCAGCGGATCGCCCATGGCAATGCCCTCCCGGTTGTCCCAGAAATGCATGCTGTCAAAAAAGGCCAAGGAATCCGTGTTGGTGTACACCACGCTCCAGGTGTCATCGGTGTGCGGTTTGCGGTAAAGAAGCGCCGGCGACGCGATGCTCAAAACAAAAGCGGCCTCATCGGTCACCGCAATGGAACGGAAGGCCGGCGTGGCTCCATCCGGGCTGCGCAGCGTATCAACGGTCCACGTTCCGTCTGCATGGTGCCCGACGAGCCCTCCCGATCCCGCCCACCAAATGTCACCATCGGGCGCTACAGTCAAGGCGCGAATACTGGAATCGAACTCCCATTGCAAAGGAGCAGTTTCCGGCGTGCAACCGACGGCCCCACACACTATCACCACCAACCACAACCCGGCATTCCTCATGGCGTCGGTGCGGGCGTGGGGGCTTCGTACCAGACGAGTGAGCGCACAATGGCCTCGACTTCGCGCATGTACTCGCGTTTGTCGAAGAAGGGGGCATAGGCATAACCCTCCACCGTCACCAATTCTCCGCTGCGCTCGTCGTAGGCGGTCAGGCTGTAAAATGGGCCACCCATGTAGTCGCCTTCGATGCGCCACAAACCGCGCAATTCAGAGGCAAAACCGCCGTTGAAAACCACTTCTTCGTACGAGGGGGTGTAGCGCATTTCCGTTGTCATGAACGAGCGAGGTGTTGGGCCTGGCACGTGGTCCTTGAGCACTTCGTTTCGCTTGCTCAACCGGGCCTGCATCGAAAACTGCTCGTCACTTGTATACGGCTCGCGGTACACAAAAAATCCCTGTTGCACGTCGTGGTTGTCACCGCCTTTCATGCGTGTCAATTGACGATCAATCCACAGAAAGTCCGCCGACTTTTTGGCCCACCGGGCATCGCGCGGAACAGTGAGCTGCAGCCCGGCTCGTTGGCCCAATTCGTCCCGGATCACCTCGTTTTCACTCAAGCCAATGAGCCCTGCATAGCGATCCACCTCGATCCGATGGAACGCACTCAGCAGCTCCGAGCCGCGCGCATCCAAAGCCGTGGCTAGGCCTGCTGCGTCACGGGCTTTGCCGACGACGTAGAGCTGTTCACGTGCGTATTTTTCCTTGAAAATATTGACTTCCGGGGTCTGGGTATCCACGCGATCCGCCAGCTCGAGGACGATGATGTTGCGGTGCGGTTTCCAAAACCGGTCAAAGGACTCCGGCTCGAGGTGCACAAGGTCGAACCACGGCTCGTATTGCGGCAAGACCGGAAAAGGCTGGTCAAAAATCGCCCGCAACGTGTCGCCTGGTGCTCCGTTCCATACCACTTCATCGCACACCACGACAATTTCACCGGCCGCGCCGACTTTCCCGGTCAGGGCGGAACGCGCACCCTCTTGGCTGCCGCATGACGCGAGCACAATGGAAAGGGCGATAGCGACGGTTTTAAAGCTTGCTAGGGTCTGCATGGATGATCAACTTTTGCCCGATGCGGATCATGGAACCAGATAAGTCGTTCCATTCTCTGAGCTGGCGGATGCTTACTCCATAACGATCAGCAATCTTTCCCAGTACGTCGCCGCTTTTTACGCGGTAGGTCACCGGCTCCGGCACGAAGACGATTTCGGGTGTACGTTCGGGTTCGATGAGCCGCATGCTGTCCTGAAAAGCCAAAAACGCCGGAATCTCCAACTGGGGCAACACGAGTGGCCAGTGTTCCTCTGTGGCAGGAACAATGTCCATTCGGTACATGGGGTTCAGCCTTGCTAGCGTCGACTCCTCCAGATCCAACAGCGGCGCGATTTGGTCAAAGCGCATGACCTCATCCACCATCACGGTGTCCAGAAACGCAAAAGGTGGCGCCACATCGCGAGGGAAAATGTTGTGTTCGGCGGGGAACTCCATCAGGTAGGCAACCGCCATGAAGGCAGGGACATAGTTGCGGGTTTCACGCGGCAGGAAAAACCGAATCTCCCAGAAGTTTCGTTTGCCCCCACTGCGGCGAATCGCACGGTTCACATTGCCGGGGCCCGCGTTGTATGCGGCCAACGCGAGGTACCAATCGCCGTACAAAGTGTACAATCGACTGAGGTATTTGCAGGCGGCCTCCGTGCTGCGCACCGGGTCCCGTCGCTCGTCGATGTACGAATCGATGCGCAGGCCCTGGTACTTGGCCGTAGCGTACATGAACTGCCACAAGCCCCGCGCGCCGGCATGGGAGCGGGCCATCGGATTCAAGCCGGACTCCACCACTGCGAGGTACTTGAACTCCAAGGGGAGGCCGTAGCGATCGAGGGTTTCTTCAAAAAGAGGAAAGTAGCCAGGAGCACGACCAAGCATGGTTCCGAGGTGCTTTTTCCGTTTGCTGGCGTAAAAGGCAATGCGCGAATGGACCACCGGATTCCAAGCAAGGTCCAACGGCGATCGACTGTCGAGCCAATCCAAGCGGGCCTGGAGGGCCGCCGTATCCAGTGCCGGGGTTTCGCCCTCTTCAAAATCGTGGATGTTGAGGAGGCTGGTGTCCGAAGAAAAGCACCAGTTTTCTTCCAGGTAATCGAGCCACGCCAATTCCTCGGCAGAGGGCTCGGCGAGCAGCGACTCATTTTCGCGAAGTGCAACGGTATCCGATGCAAGCGTATCGGAAATGGCACCGTGTTCAGCCACCGGAGCTTGCCCCAAACTGATGGCCGCAACCAGGCTATAAGCCCCTGCAAAAAGATGCGCCTGAGGTCGCCCCATCAGCTCTCGGAACCGTCCTGTTCCTTCTCGTCGTTGTTGGTCGCGTCTTTGAATTCCTTCACGCCCCGCCCAAGTCCCTTCATCAACTCAGGAATTTTCTTTCCGCCAAACAACAAAAGCACCACTAGGGCGATGAGCAGAATAGAACCGGGATTCATTGCATTGAACATGGCCAAAAATTTTCCCGAAGGTCTGAAGAAATTACCAATCCCGCACACCGCGGTTCACGGGGTTACGAACAGGCCAAAGCGCAATTGTCAATCAGGCGAACGCCACCCACTTGAGCCGCGACAATGGCAAACGCCTCGGGCCCGAAAGGTCCATCATTCCTCGGTTCAAATGACTTGGCATTCACCACATCGATGTACTCCAACTCCACCCCCTCCATCTCAGCCGCTTCCGCTTCGATGGCACGCAACAAGGATTGGACATCGCCTTGATTACCCGCCGCGTTTTTGACGCGGTTGAGCCAGGCATGGAGTGCGAGGGCGTCCGTACGAGAGGCACCGGCCAGACGCACGTTTCGGCTGCTCATGGCCAATCCGTCGGATTCGCGAACCAACGGACAA
>CALKYI010000036.1 GCA_938003665.1 uncultured Flavobacteriales bacterium | reverse complement strand
AAGCTGTAGCTGACCCGGGCGAGGAAGACGGCCGGATTTGGCCACTCGGGAAACTGGCGAGCCAGGCGCACTTTCATTTGCTCAAACGACTCGGTCCACGTTTTCTTCAGCTGCTCGACAGGGCGCAGCGCCAATTGAACGTGCCGTTCGCCATCCAGTAAAATGCGGGACTTGGCGTAGCGGTAGTTGTTCACCTCATTCCGGTCTTCGTCGAACACAAACAAGTACCCTTCATCCCGGTACAAGGGCTGGACCCCCACCGGCTCGAGTTCGAGGTGCTCTTCAACGATTTCGTAAAGGTCGCGTCCAGTGGCAATGGCCTTCTCGATTTGTGGGAGTGAGAATGCCAACAGCTCGTCCAAATACGACTGCAATTCAGGGTGGGCATTGAAGTGCTTGTAGATCAAACGGCGGCTCGCGAAGTCCAGCCCTTGCAGGGGGCCTTGCAATGCTTTGCGCCAATTGCGCTGCTCCGTTTGGAAGGTCTTCAGGTCGCGATGGGTTTCGGTCAAATGCCCCAAGGCGGGGTAGATTTTGACATCCCGAAACTCGCGCTCCCAACGCTTCAACCAAGCGAGTAGGATGTACTGCTTGTACTCGGCATCGAGCAGCCCGCCGGTGAGCCAATCGTTGGGGAGTTTGTCCTGGACCATACTATAAGATACGCCAAAATGCCCCGCCAATCAACAGGTTCCTGAGGGAAACCGTTCCAGCGGGCCTGCACTTTATGGCCGCAGCCGCGGTAATTTTCTCCCATGAAAGCACTGAATGACTGGGGCTTGTTGGCCCTGCGCATCGGAACCGCCGGCCTGATGCTGCCGCACGGGTGGTCCAAAGCGAATCGGCTTGTGAACGGCCTGACGGGCGACGGTGTCGAATTTTACAATTGGCTCGGCATCGGCGAGACGCCGTCCCTCATTCTGACGGTCATCGGCGAATTGATTGCGCCTATTTTGGTACTCATTGGTTGGAAAAGCCGATGGGGAGCTGCGCTGATGGCCATCACCATGGGGGTAGCTGCTTTCATGGTGCATTGGGAAGACCCGTTGTCCGACAAGGAACACGCGTTGCTGTTTTTCTTTCCAGCCCTGGCATTGGTGCTCATGGGCCCTGGAAAGTGGAGCATCGACCGGAAGTAATTCCGCTACTGCTTGATTACCCTTACCGCCGGTAGCCACTTGCCGTCGGTCCACGACTGTATACGAAGGATGTACGTCCCCGGCGCCCAATGGCTCACGTCGATGGTCGTGCCGGAATGCACCGCAGCCGTTTCAACCAATCGGCCATTCATCGCTACCACCTGGACCTTGTAGCCGCTGGCATTTGCCGGTAAATCAAAGGTCAACTGAGCTGCAGTGGGGTTGGGGTATACGGTCCACCGGTCCAACTCTGCCTCGACCGTTTCCAACACTTCAACAACGAGCCAATCCTCGCTGATGACCCCTGGGCAATCTGCAAAATCCGTCGCGGAGACCGCATACAAGCCGGGTCCGGTGGTCTGGTATACCGCATCTGTCGCACCGGGGATGGGCTCTCCGTCCACCCACCATTGGTATAGTGTGAACGGTTGAGCCACCGACAGCAAGCCGTTTTCATCTTCCTCAATCCAAGGGGTGTCAAGGGGCCAGCACACCAGTACGGAGTCGCTCGTCCATGGGCAGCCGAACGGATCCCAGGCCTCGGCCGCGTACCAGCCGCTCGCGTCGGTGGGCCAATTGGATGCACCAGTGAGCGGAGCGGAAGACTCGCCGTTGAAGGTCCACACAAAGTCCCAGTCCGACACGTCAAATTCAAAGTCGGCGGCCACGACTTCAGGAAGTTCGCCCAAACTGAGGTTGAGCGCGAACATAGCATCCGGAGCACAGTAGAGCAGGCTGTCGCTGAGCGCGCTGCACCCTGCGCTCGACGTGCCGAGTACGGTGTACCAGCCGTTTTTTTGTGGGACAAACAGCGAATCCGCCCCAGCGCCCACCAAGCTGTCGCCCCAATACCACGCATAATCGATGAGGTCCTCGCCTAAGGCCAAAAGGGAGTCGCCCGTCTCGTTCCAGGCAATTCCTACCTCAGGGCTGCCGTTGACCACCACTTGCGACGTATCGCTGGTGCTGACGGCTGTCTGAAGCAGAATGGTGAGCGAGCCGTAACTGGGATCGGCGTTGATGTCCAGGGTTCCGGCCCCATTTGGCGTGAAGGTCATGGCGCCGA
>CALKYI010000035.1 GCA_938003665.1 uncultured Flavobacteriales bacterium | reverse complement strand
GGCATTGTAGCCAGCCAATGGAACACCGCATCATCCGACGAGGCGACCTTGAACACGCTCGCCCAACAGCACGTTGACGCGTTGCTGACTCAGCTCAGCGAACAAGGGTAAACGAACCGGTGAGGTCGTCTTTGCCCGGAATCGTCAGGACATAGTAGTACGTTCCTTCAGCCACGCCCTCTGCGCGCCAGTTGTTGCCGTAGTTGCTTTTTTGGTACACCAAATTGCCCCACCGGTCAAAGATGGTCAGTTGATTGCCCGGGAAACTGGTCAGGTACTTGAAGACCAATTCGTCGTTTTGTTCGTCTCCATTGGGTGAGAATACGTTGACGATTTCCACATCGCAACCGACCACTTCCATGGCGACGGTTTGCGAATCGCCACAGAGTCCTTCCACCGTGTATGTGATTTCCAACACGCCAACACCTGCCTGCATCAGGTCGATGGTTCCGATGTCCGACAAGCATCCGTCGCAATTGGCCGTCCAAACACCTCCGGGCCATGCCACTCCCGGTTGAAGGCCTTCAAGGGCCAAACAGACCCAATCGGGCAGGTTGACCGTCGCATCGGCTTGCGGCACGACCACCACCTCAATCTCATCTGAGTCGACGCAGACGTCGTCAATGGTGTACGCTACGGTGTAGGTGCCAGCGCCCACGGATGGGTCGAATGATGAGCCCACCAGGCAATCGTCGCAATCCGAACTCCACACACCGCCGGTCTCCGCCGCAGAAAGTGGTTCAAGGTCGCCGCTCTCGCACAAGTCCGGCACCGCATCGATGGTGGCATCAACTTCCGGAGCGACGGTCACTTCCCCGGTGAACGGAGCGCTGCACGGATGGTCGAATTCAAACTCCACATTGATGGTTCCAACCTGGTTGGCCGCAAACGCCCCCGTGTTCTCATTGGTGATGCATCCAGGGCAATCGCTTGAACTCCAATCACCTGTAGCACCTGTCGTGTAGGCATCAGGGATGTCGGCGTCGAAGGTGAACGTCAGGTTAGCCGTGCTCCCGATGCACAAGGGATCCATCGAATCGAAGGTCCCCTCCAAAACAGGCCGGATGTCCATGGTCCACGTGGCCGTGTCGGCACATGCACCGTTGGTGATTTCATATTCAATCGGCAGCAAGCCGACCGGCGCTCCGGTTACATTCAGCAAGCCGGACTCCGAGAGGCAATCGGGACAGTCAGCAGACCAAGTCCCCCCGTCCACGTTGACGACCAATTGAAAGTCATCAGCCGTTTCGCACAAAGAACCCGGCACGTTCGATGCACCAATGGCTACACTTTCGTTGACCGCGACTTGAATTTCGTCGCCCACGGGACAGTACGAATCCGGCGTGAACGTCACCGTCCAGGTATTGGCATCTTGTCCCAAGGCGCTGAACACCCCGGTCAACGAGTCAATGCAGCCCACGCAGTCCGAGGACCAGTACCCCGGGACATCGGCCACGAAAATTGCCGAGTCGTCTTCGCACAAAAGTGCTGGCCCCGTGATGGAGCCTTCGAGCAGTTCCGAAACACCAACCTCGAGCGTCGATTCACCAGGGCACACGCCCAACGTGGTGAAGGTGACCGTGTTCAATCCATCGTCGGCTTGATCCGCAAAGAAGACGCCCGTGCCCTCGATGATGCAATCGCCGCAGCTCGCCGACCACGTTCCAAATGGAGGCGTGGCATTAAAATCGAACGTTTCGTCGTCACATAAGGCTTCAGTAGACGCGGTGAATTGCGGTGTGGGCGTCGTGCTGATGAAAATCTCGGTCTCCTCCACATCCGCTAGGCAAGTGCCATCAAGGACGTGGGTCACGGCCAACCAGCCCCCGCCTGCCAATCCAGGGTCAATCGTTAGTGTTTCCTCGTCAAAACACCCGTCGCAATCCACGGTCCATTGGCCCGACCCTTCATTGGGAACAATGACGAACGGCTCGCCTCCACTGCAGATGGGCGAAGGCCAATCAAAACCAGCGTCGACGTCGCTTACCGCCGTGATAACCAATTCGTCTGATACCACTTGGATGTAGTCGTCCACTGTTGGTTCAGGCCCATCGTAATCTTCAATGCAGAACGACGCTGAGCCATTGCTGCCCGATTCCAAGGTGTAGGTACCAATTGCTTCGCCGTCTGAATTGGTGATGGTCAAATCTGCACTGCCCCAACCGTTGTTTGCGGAATCGAACATTTCCAGGGTGTAGCAGCCGTTCGGGAGGCACACGTCATCGGTGTAAGGAGCACCGCCTTCCAGCAAGGTCGCGCCGTTTTCGGACAAGATCACCCAATCGATTTGGTTGTTCGTGAAAGCCGAACCAGTCGATGAGACGCCGACGTCATACGACGTGCAAAATTCATCTGGAGGCAACTGCGCAAACCAACCGGTCAAGGTAGTGGATTGGGTGGTGCAGTAATCCAAAGTGTCACCCATGCCGAGGTATTCATCTCCTTCGTACCACAAGGTGGTGCCTTCGACCACCTCTCCAGAAGAGAAACGCCACGCCTCGTTGGTCGCGCTCCAGTTGCCGGTATTGTAGCCCTCAGGCGAGATGCCAATGGTTCCTGGCTGGTTCATGATGCCCACCACCGCGCTGCCCCAGCCGCATTGCGGACGGTTTCCAAGGTAAATCTCGATGACATTGGTCCCCTCATACAAGACAACTTCGGCGCTTACTTGCTGGCTGGTGCAGCTGAATTGACAGACCGCATTCCATGTCACGACGAATTCCCGGCAAGGTGCGGTCCCATAGGTGTCGTAGCGGACGTTGCCACAGGTGCTCGGGTTCAAGTCACTGTAGATGCCCATGACGCTGCTGTTGGGCAAATTCTGGTTGGGGTTCGTGCCGTTGGGATTGTACCCGGCCGTTTCACCGGTATCGAATGAGAACCACCCATTGCTCGAAATTCGGCACTGGGTGTAGTTGTTGCCGAAAAATTCGAACGTAAAGCCCAACGGAATAACCGAGCTGTACACATCATCTCCTGTATTGATGGCCGCACTGCCTTGATTGAACGGATACGGCAACGCATATTCTATCTCCTCCACTTCGTATTCCGTGCCGCCCGAGGCGACCGTTGCTATGCTTGGAGAAACAAGGGTCAAGCACGAGTCTTCACACGTAATCTCCGCGTCCTCGCCGATGTCGAACGCCCCAAACGTCGCGCATTGCGACAACGACGACAAAGGTTGGACCAAGGCCACGCAGACCAAGGCGACGATTGAGATAACGCGAAGCGGTAAATGTTGGGGTTTTATCATCAGGCAGCTTTCTTCAACTTTGAACAAATCCCATCGTGAGAAAGTTGCTCAGAGGTCAACAAGTTACACGAAACATGCGCATCGACATTCAATGGATTGCCATCTCCGGCATTCTTATCGCTCTCGCCCTTGGCCTCAGCGCCTGGAAACTCTACAATTGTTCCGTTACCTACACCCCTCAAAACGCTATGGACAACTTCAACGATCTCACCGCCACGACGCTAGAAGGTGCTCAATTTGACTTTTCTGAACTGAAAGGTAAGCGCGTGTTGATTGTCAACACCGCTTCACGCTGTGGATTCACTCCCCAATATGCAGACTTGGAAAAACTGAATCAAGAATACGGCGGTGACGACTTCGTTATCCTCGGCTTCCCCTGCAACCAATTTGGACGCCAAGAACCGGGGTCTGCAGGTGAAATTGCCACATTCTGCGAGAAGAACTACGGCGTTAGCTTCCAGATGATGGAGAAGGTAGACGTCAAAGGCAGCGAAGCCCACCCCGTTTATCAGTGGCTGTGTGAAAAAGAGCGAAACGGAGTTGAAGACCACAAAGTGGCTTGGAACTTCCACAAATTCTTGGTCGACGAAAAAGGTCGCTTAATCGCATCGCTGCGCAGTGGCGTAGGACCACTTGACGACGTCATCGTGGATTTCGCGAAACGCTAAACTCGCATTCCAAAGGAAGGTTTTGGTGTACTTTTAAGGCATGCCAAAACCATCACGCACCCGCGCCCTTCGTGCGCTCAGACTGACTGTTCTTCTCGCCTTTGTGTCGGGAACTCTTTATGCACAAGAAGCCTTGGAACACCCCAGTGATTTCCTCGGGTTCACCCTCGGCGATCGCTTCAGTCTGCACCACGAAGTCACAGACTTCGCTAAGTACGTTGGCACACAAACAGGCGCCTCGTACATCGAATACGGTTCGACGTACGAGCAACGACCTTTGCAAGCGGTCGTCTTCACCCACCCGGACAACCTCGAAAAACTGGAAGACATTCGGCTTCAGCACTTGGACCGCGTAAACGGAGGAACAGGTGATGCTGAGTTTGACGAATTGGCGGTGGTATGGATGAGCTACAACGTGCACGGCAATGAAGCCGTGTGCACCGAGGCCGCGTTGGAGGTGATGCATGCGCTGGCTGAAAAATGTGCCGCCGGTGACCCCATGATGAAGCGCTTGGTCGTGTTGGTGGACCCCTGCCTCAACCCAGACGGACACGACCGGTACGCTGTTTGGTTTAACCAGCATGCCAGCGTCCCACCCAATGCGGATCCTGACGGCGTGGAGCACGATGAACCCTGGCCCGGTGGACGTCCAAACCACTACCTGTTCGACTTGAACCGCGATTGGGCGTGGCAAAAACAGCAGGAGACGCAATCTCGTTCGGCCTTGTACCATGCGTGGATGCCACACGTGCACTGCGATTACCACGAGATGGGCTACAACTCTCCGTATTACTTCGCCCCGGCCGCGGAGCCGTATCACGAAGCCATCACCAAGTGGCAGCGTGAATTCCAAGGGGAGATTGGCCGGGCAGCGGCAGCCAAGTTTGATGCCCGTGGCGAATTGTATTACACCCGCGAATCATTTGACTTGCTGTACCCGAGTTACGGGGACACCTACCCGATGTACAACGGCGCCATTGGCATGACCTATGAGCAAGGCGGCAGCGGGCGTGCCGGGGTGTTGGTCGAACGCGCCGATGGGACGTTGTTGAGTCTGCGCGAACGCATTGACAACCACGTCGAATCCAGCCTCTCCGCCATCGAAACCAGTGCTCGACTCGCTGGCCGCCTCGTCGACGAATTGGCTGCCTTCCACGAAACCAACCGCACCCAGCCCCAAGGACGATTTGGCGGGTACCACATCCCCGTTGATGCAGACAATGCCTCTCGCGTGGACCGGTTGGTTGAGTTCTTGGAACGACACGAAATCGAATGCGAGCGGGCGACTTCCACTTCACGCCCGGTGAGTGCGTGGGAATACGGTGCAAACACCAGTCGAAATGTGGTGGTCAAACCCGGGGATTTGCTCATTTCGAGCTACCAAACCCACAGCCGCATCCTGGATGTGCTGTTTGATCCCGATCCAGCACTAACGGACTCGTTGACCTACGACATCACCACGTGGAGCGTACCCTATGCGTACGGATTACAAACCTTTGGGCTCTCAAAACCTGTACAGGGCGGTGATTGGTACCAAGCGAAGTCGTTGCCCAGCTGGGCTCCATCTTCATATGGGTATGCCATCGCTCCAAATCAAGATGGCTATGCCCATGCATTGGCCCAACTGCACCAAGCGGGCATCCGTGTTCGCACCTCCTCAAAAGCAATCGTCCATACCGGTGCATCCTACGCCCGCGGCACGTTGTTCGTTTTGCACGGCGACCAAACCAATGAGTCCTGGGCCAACACCCTGCAATCCATTGGAACACAATCGCACGTGGCCATTGTCCCCATGGAAGGCGGACACGCCATCGAAGGACCTGACATGGGATCCGATTACGTCTGGTTGGTGGAGGCACCCCGTGTGGCATTGCTCACCGGTGACGAAACATCCAGCTTGGGTTCAGGTGAGGTGTGGTGGCACTTCGAGCGGGAGCTCGAGTACCCCATCACCCGTTTGAATGCGGCGTCATCTTCTCCCTCGGAATGGGGCAATTTCGACGTGGTGGTCCTGCCCTCTGGCTGGTACAGATCCGCCTCGGAGTCCTGGATGGATGAATTGAGCACCTGGGTTCGGGACGGCGGACGTGTCGTAGCCTTGTCACGGGCCATCAATCTTTTCGCTGGAGAATCCGGATGGGGATTGGAACGCTACAACGACAGCGCATTGGAACAAAGCGTTCGGGCGCGCAGCAGTGAAGAGCGCATCGCCAACCGCGAAAAGCCATTCGATGAGCGGGAACGGCATTATGCCATGGGCATCGGCGACGGTTCCATCTACGCGGTCGGACTCGACCGCAGCCACCCGTTAGCCTGGGGCTATCCCGACCGTCCTTACTACAGCCTCCGCTCTTCTAGCAGCCGGTACGCCACATTGGAAAGTGGCTGGACCGTGGGACGATACGGCGGACGCGTCAGTGGGTTTGTGGGCAGCCGAGCCAACCGGGAATTGGCCGGCAGTTTGGTCTTCGGCAGCCAATCTGTGGGTCGCGGTCACGCGGTCTACTTCGCAGATAATCCGCTCTTCCGAGGCTTCTGGGAAAACGGCAAGCGGCTGTTTGACAACGCCGTGTTCATGCCATTGGACTGAGGTTCAAGGCCCGAACATGGGCGCATACCGATCGGATGCCGCTCGGGTAGCGAGCCGCAATGCGTGGCGCACATCGTCCGGTTCAAGCACCTGAAATTCGCTGCCCCATTGCAGTGCAAACCGTACAAACTGAGCGTCCGGAACCAGCGACAGGTTGAAGATGATTCCTTCGGCTGCTGGTTCGATGCGCATGTCCTGTGAACCGTGCATGGGTTCCTTGAGAAAACGCTGGGCTAGCCGGTCGGCCACCCAGACGCGCACAGGCACAACACCTTCACTAGACGAAACCACTCCAGGCGTCAAGGCCATGCGGTTCGCTGCGTGCAGCTCCCAATTGTAAGCGTCGGGTACGGATGCCTCCGGCCAATCCACAGCCACGGCATCCAATGAAGTGATTTCATCCAACTGGACAATGAGGTGAAAAAATGATTGCGCTTCTGCGTCCCATGCGGTGCCGAGGGCTACTACGCCATCTGCTTGCTGGACCAATTGGTCCACCCGATAAGCCACCCGTTCCAATCGATCGCCCATGCCCGGTGCAAACGCCATCCGCAGCGGTGTGCATTCGTAGGCCGCCCGCACCAGGGTCTCATACCACCGGCGCTCGTCTTTGGACAAGGGGGATTCTACGATACGGGATTGCCAGTCTGCATCTGGCGATTGGCCTCCAATCAGGCCCAATTGCCCTTGCAAGGCCAAGCGCGAACGCAGCCACCAGTCCCAAGCAGGTGCGCCTTTGAACCGATCCATGGCTTGGATGAACCGATGCGCCAGGGCCACCTCATTCTCTTTGAGGTTGGCCCGGTGCATGCCTTCTGAGTTTGATGCGTAAGCGAAATGTACTTTTCCTCCGGACCGGGCACGTATGATGCGCAGTCCGTAGGTGGACTCCATGTCAACGATGTCCTTTTCCAACGTCCGCATGGCAATGGGCTTGGTAGACGGATTGTCTTCCCTCAGTTGGCGGTTGACCTCTCGGAGCAACGCTTCCTTGGTCCACACCGCTGATTCATCGCGTGCGGCTTGCGCCATGCACGCATCCAAGATGATGTAGCGAAGTTGGACGTTTCGTTCGGGAGAAGCCATGCTTCGCAAATGTATTGCGAATCACTGCTCACCCGGCAGCGCGCATGGCTGAGCCTCAGGGGCTTCATCTTCGAGCTGCACATCAAATCCCAATGCCGGTGATCGGGTGGAGTTTTGGAATGGTGCCAGCGGCTCCTCTTCTGGTTCTTTCTTGGGCTTGCGCCATTTCAATCGCCACACCACACCCGCTTGGGCCGCCACGTAGGGTGCTTCCGTTGGCATGCTCCACTCCGTGTACTGGTCGTCATACGCCACCGTGAAGTGCGACCAATCCAACGCCTGGTGCCCCTCCGCCGCAGCGAACACCAAGAACGGACCCAACGGCATTGCGACACTGATTCCTGCGGTGGATACGAGGCCAAACCGGTTGCCGTAGGTCAAGGTGGACTGCAGGCCATTGCCGATGCGCGCGTTGATTGCCAGGTTCCAACTCATTGGCCGCTGACTCACCCGTTCGATCATGCCACCGAAGCTGACCTGGCTGCCTCCTTCCGAACGCAGGACGGTGTACTCTGCGCCCGCCACAAAGCGGTTTGGAAGTGTGGCTTCATATGCGGCATTCGATTCGGCGGTTGCGTGGAATGCTTCGATGGCATCGACCTCCTGCCCGGCCCAAAGCTCCACGGAATCCGTCAACGCAGCCGCGCCATCGATCCAACCATCCCCACCGTTGGTGGCGTCAAATCCATTCAGTTCCCAGTCGAACGAATCTACTTCGTACGAAAGCACATCGTTGGTCCAACGGATGGTTCCTCCCTGGGTGTATTGGAACCAGGTCGACCAGCGCTCGGTCCAATCCATTTCAATCCCGGCCTCAGCGCCCCACCCCTTGTTGTTCGACGAAGTCAATTGCTGGGGCAACGACTCTGCCAAGGAGTCGAGTTGACCGGCAGCTTGCGCTTGGTACATGGCGTTCATCCCACTGCTGACGATGCGTCCTCCTCCTTCTAGGTTCCAGGTCCAGTCGTTCGCGTCTGTGGTCAATCCCCATTGGTTTTCCTCGATGGCCAAATGGTGGTAACCATGCAGTCTACTCAGGCGGGCGCCTACACTGATACGATCCCCCAACGTGCGCTGAATTCCCAAGCTGAACGATCGGTAATGCAACACGCTCACATCCAATGGCGCCAAATCAATCGTTGCTGAAGTCGAGCCATCAAACGTGGCATTTCCGGTGAACGGCAGCCGCAGCAAATCAGAGGGCAAACCCAGCCTAGTTTGAATCTGCTCCGTGGCAGCGAAGTCGACAAACGTCTTTTTGTTTTGACCCAGGAAAAAACCAGCATTGAACAACGTCAAGGATGCGTTTCCTTCGACCGCATTGGTCCCTGCGAAATCTTCAAAAATGGCATTCAGATCCACCTGTGGAGCAGGCGTACTTGGAACCAACCATGTTGCTGGGTGAGCAAGCGTATTGGTCGCCATCGAACTCCCATTGCTCAACAAGGAAAAATACCCGTGATCAGGTTGACCCGTGATGCGCCAGTCCCGGTGCTGCGGAGCCATGGAGTTGAACGCCGCACTTGGCACCCACTGGGCACTGGCCACGCAAGCGAACAGCAGGGAACAGGCCGTGAAACGTATGCGTAAAATACTAATGGCGTTGGGTCAATTTGGCATTCGACTTTGGCCGCGATGCGCATTGACATGGCATCTTGAGCATACACCTGGACGGATTGGCCGGCATCAGCATCGGTCGTTGCCAGCGTCCAGGCCACAGCCACTCCGGTGCACTCCATTTCCATCAGCTCCAGCGCAAGCGGACGATCCAAGGTATAATCGACGGTTGCCGCCGCCGGAGCATCCGATGCACCCGGAATCGATAGCCCTGGTCCGGCGAGCAATGAATCGCCTTCGGCATTGATGAAGGTCACTGATCCATTAAACTCCAGCGGCCACCCATTGTCAACGATGAAACGAAGGGTCAGCGAAGCGACGTCCATCCAGTCGAGGGGCGGTGCAACTCCGGCCTGCAATTCCTGGGAAATGGGTGATTCGAGGGTGTCCCTCCACGTCACTCCTTGTGCCCAGCCCGACAGTGGTACTTCCAGCGCACCGGCGCAACTCAACACATCCGTGGACGTTGCAAACTGGCCGTTCGCTGAAGGGGGCAGCACCTCCACGGTACCGATGAGTTGCAAACTGTCCGGAGCGGCGTTCATGACATCCGACAAATCCGGGTCCATCCCGGCGTTGTCCAAAACATGGGTTGTCAACGCCGTATCACCAACCGCCGAAGCACCGGCTAAGTTTGGGAAATTACCAATTGCGGGGCCATGCAGCAGCGTGGCTTCATCTCCTGACAACAGCGAAAGTTCCGTGATGTTGAGCCCGAGGTCCACACCGAAAGAGTTTTTGACCTCCATGACCAACCGCGGAGAACTCAGGTAAAACATTGCGGGGTCCCAACTCGTCAGCTCGGGCATTGCCATGCGGGCTTCGACGGGGTGCGACAATTCCGATGAGAACTTGCCAAAGGCGCCTGTTACAGCTACCTCCTCGAAAGCCGTTTGGATGGACAGAGCTTCCCCTGGATTGACCGATTGCCCCGTAGAGGCTAGCACGACATTCCAGGACCAGCCTAAGGTCACTCCTTCCGCGCCCGTGCCCATGAGGGTAGCGCCCAACATGGGAATCGATATGTCCGTTGTTGATGAACCGGCAAGCAGTCCCAATTCCACGGTTAGCGGCTGTCCTTCGATGACCAAATTTTCGCATACACCTACGGCTGTGAGGTTGAGCGGCAGCGCTGACTCCATCGAAATAGACAACCCCCCTCCCCCAAGCCAGACAGAATCGACTTCAGCCAAATCGGGCATGGGCACTTCCAAGGCATTGTTAAAGTCAAGGTCGATTTCTTCACCGGCAGGCATCAACGACAAGGCCAACGCCTGTTCCTCGTTCAACACCAGATTGGTAACTACAGATTCCGACAAGGGCTCCAACGGTATGGGTGCCGTTTCGAACGCATCGAATGGGAAAATCGCTGTGATCTCACCGGAAACATCTGTTTCCAAGGTGGCTGGAATTTCAACGGCATCCATCACCTCCCCAAACGACCATGTACCGTGCACCAGCGGCACGGCAAAAACAGGGTCCAACGTTCCCGTCAACGTGGTGTCTTCGGTCAAATTGAACTCGCGCTTGGTGCACCCTGCCATCAATAAGGCCGCAAGCAGCAGCACCATCATCAGCTGCAGCTTGCAATTCTTTTGATTCATGTGAAGCTTATGCATGCTTCTGTATACGCAAATCGAACAGGTTTTGTTACCACACCCTATTTCTTCTTCTTGATCTGTGATTCATACACGGCAATCCAATCTTGCGGTGACCGTTTGGCGACTAGCTCGCCGATGAGTTCATACGGAATTTCCTCCCACTTTTTGAAGCGCATGCAACTCTTACCCATATCCAGCTTGCGCAGGTTGAGCGCTTTGTACTCCGAGAGAAACCACTCCAACAATTCGGACTCAGCGTAAATGCCCATGTGGTAGAAGGCGATGAAATTCTTTTGGTTGGCGATGTTCATGAACGGCAGCGGCAAAGCGGGCGTGCAGTGGTAGCCGTCCGGGTACAAACTGTGCGGCACCACGTAACCAATCATACCATACGACATCACCTCCTCAAACCCCGCGGGCAAATTGTCCAGGACCGTCTCGCGCAAACGCTCAAAACTGGGCCTGCGTTCTTCGGGCACCTTTTCCACGTATTCGTCGGGAGAGTTGGCTTCAATTTTCATGGCCTCGGGTGATTTTGGGCGAAATTTACGGCATGATGACGCTGTGGAAAGTGACCTTCGTTGCACTCGGAATGTGGGGAATTGGGCTTGTAGCCGTGTGCGCGCAAGCGGATTGTTCCGGCATCACGTGGGCGGAGTTGAAAGGCGACATTGATCCCAGTCAGCATCCGGGTTTTGCTCCAGTCCCCAGCCACCTCACATACAAATCGGGCATCTACCTGCGCACAGAAGCATTGGAGGCGCTGGAAGCCATGTCAGCCGCCGCTCGC
>CALKYI010000034.1 GCA_938003665.1 uncultured Flavobacteriales bacterium | reverse complement strand
ATCCTCAGTTCTGTCTCGATTTTGACCACGGGGTTTGACTCTCCTTCTGTTCAAACCATCATCCTCAACCGCGCGACTAAGTCGTTGACGTTGTACCACCAGATGATTGGACGTGGGTCGCGCATTTTGCCAAACAAGCGGGACTTCAATGTCATCGACCTCGGCAACAATGCCCGCCGGTTTGGGCTCTGGGAATCGCATATCAACTGGGCGGAAATATTCAAATCACGCAATTCCTACATCGAAGGCTTGTACACCGACGAGGAAATTGAAGATGAATTTGTCTTTGAATACTCCGACGAGCTAATGGAAAAGCTGCAAGGAGGGCCGGATCCCGATTTCAACATGGCGGAGGCCTATGTCAAAGTGACGCGGGCAGGCGGACGACCAAAAGAGGCGATTGAGTTGAGCATCGCTCACCATGTCGAAATCATCCGTTACGTCAGCGAAGACATTTGGGATGCTTTTGAATTGGCCAAGGAACTCGAAGGGGACATCGCTTACCGCATTCGCTTGTATTCCAAGTGCATCGCAAAGACCACGGAAAACTACAAGAACTGGCTGAAGGACGAGTACGCAAGAAAATTGCAAAGTGCGCTGAGAAAAGCCTACGTCACGGACGACCAAGAAGCCTAATAGCAGGCCCCAAATCGACGGTTTTAAAGTCTGCCGCTTCACTTATGAACTCAAGTGGCGGATGCGCGCGACACGGACTATTTTTCGAGTCGCATGCCTTCTGATTCAGCTCATTTTGATTGGCCTTACCTGCTTGGCTTGTTATGCCTTGCTGTCGTGAGTGCCGTCATAGCATGGAATTTGAAGCGCATCGCTCGTCGTCACCCCCACCTCATTGCACACGGCCAGCATCACTTCGCTACCGGCACAGCGGCCATTGTAAGCGTGTGTTTTCTGTTTGGCTTGTGTTCGCACGTACCCATCGGCATACCCATTCCTCCAAAAACACCCGACATCATCAATTGGGGAGCCCTGGTCCTGGCGGGAGGCAACGGATTGTGGTACGGCATCCGTTTGCGTCGTGTCATTGACGCTACCTCCAATACCCGGGAGCAACTCGTTGAAAAGCAGTTGTTGATGCAAAGCGTTTCGCAATCACAACAAAATTTACTCCTAAAAGAGAAGGTCAGGGACTCGAAGCGAAAACACTTGAAATCCCAGATGAATCCACATTTCATCTTCAACGTACTCACAGGCATTCAAAACCTCCTTCAAAACGCTGAAAGCCAAAAGGCCGGATTGGTATTCAGTCGTTTTCGTCGACTGTTGATGCTGGGATTCATGTCACAGGATCGAATCCTCGGCCCGTTAAGCCAAGAAATGGAACACGTCGAGCAGTAC
>CALKYI010000033.1 GCA_938003665.1 uncultured Flavobacteriales bacterium | reverse complement strand
TCTGGTGCGCACTCCTTAATTACTTGGTAGGCCTCCGGGGTGCTAGAAGCTGTTTGAATGACTTCAAAATTGGGGCAGTTCTTTTCGATTTGGCGGCAAATCGATTGACGCGCAGGCAATTCATCATCCACAACCACACACCGAATCTTCATTTCTGAATTGTTCATCTCACTTTTGATTTCTGCCTCAAATCAAAAGAAAACAAAAGCAGACATTCACAAGGGATTCACTAATGAACGGGGCTGCTTTACCGACGTTTTAACCCTGGCGCAAGAGCCCCCGCCCCATGTCGATCATGCGGTACACGCACGAAGGGAGGTCATCCGTCTTGCGCATGTCCTTATCGAATCCCGTGCGCACAACGACCAAATCCAACGCAGGAACGGAGACAATGAACTGGCCACGCAGCCCTTCCATGCAGCTGAATGCCAGGCCATCTTTCGTTTCACCCAGCCAGATTTGATACCCGTAATGGTCTGCATCGCACGCCGTGGTTCGCTCGGCAATGGGTTGAACCATGGCCGCGACAAAACTAGAGTCCAGCAACTGGGTGCCATTCCAATTGCCTGCGTGATTGAGCAGTTTTCCAAACCGAGCAAAATCCCGCGGTGTCGCATAGTACATAGCAAAGCATCGCTCAATACCGCCTGCCTCGTCAGGAGCGTCCAACCCCCAGAACGCGTCATCCTGTGCGCCCATGGGCTGCCACAAGCCACGCTCCACCCATTCACTCAACGTACCGCGGCCCAAATTCGCCACCAACTCGCCCAACAACATCGTGTTGCCGCCTTGGTACATCCACTCGCTCCCATGTTCAGCGGGTACTTCATACTCCTCGAGCAAGTCCTGCATGTTGTCGCGGTAATACGCCTTGGCCATGAACCCGAATGGGTTGTCGTAGTCCTCGCCAAAAGGGACATGGGTGCGCATTTGCAAAGCCTCTTCCACCGTCAACCCCTTTCCAGCATCACCAGCCAGTCGCGGGATGTACGCGCCAATTTCTTCCTCGACATCCACCAACCCCTCTTTCACCGCCAGGCCAACCGCCATGGCCACGATGCTCTTGCACGCCGAAAACGAATTGGACACCGTGTGCTCATCGAACCCTTGCCAATACCGTTCAAACCGCAACGTATCAGCCTGAATCACGAGAAAGGCTGCCGACATGTACTCCTCATGCCAAGCGGCGTCCTCTGCGCTGAAGTCCGCATTCCAAACGGGCTTGTATATCCACGGTGAAGGCGACTCGGCAGCGGCGATGGTCCGCAAATCCCGGAATTCAATGTCGTCGATGTTCGAGTTCTTCCACCCGCGGAAGTACGTTTCGGTCATCCCCTCAAAAATGTACCCGTGACCCGATACGAGCAGGCCAATCACCAATAAGAGCAGGGTTCCAACAAGAACTTTAAGCGCTTTCATGTAGCATTCGTTTGAGCGAAGTTCTGCAATTCACGGCCATTTCATTCGGCGCGAACCAACTTCCATTCGAAGATGTCCGTCAGATGACCCAACACGCGGTCCTGCGCCTCCGCCTCGTCGATGGTCCGGCCACTCTCCCGAGCCAAGGAAGTTACGCCGCGGTCGCCGATGCCGCAGGGAACGATCAAGTCGAAGAAGTCCAGGTCTGTGTTGAGGTTAAACGCGAAGCCGTGCATGGTCACCCACCGTGAGCATTTGACGCCCAATGCCGCGATTTTACGGGCGCCCAATCCTTTGTCCGCATCCACCCAAACGCCCGTCAACCTCTCAATGCGTTCAGCCTTCACCCCGTAATCCGAACACGTCCGAATGATCGCTTCTTCCAAGCAACGCATGTACTTCCCGATGTCCGTGAAAAATTGTTCCAGGTCGAGGATGGGGTAGCCCACCAATTGGCCTGGACCGTGGTACGTGATATCGCCACCGCGGTTGATGGGGTAGTACGAAACGCCCAACTCAGCGAGCCGCTCCGTCGATGCAACGACGTGTTCCTCGTGGCCTGATTTCCCCAAGGTGAGGACGTGCGGGTGCTCGACAAAAAACAGGTGGTTCTCCGGAAGGTCTAGGGCTGGGTCTTCACTGCGGTCTATGCCTTCAAGCCCCACCTTTCGCCGCGCGATTTTCAGATCCACCGCGGCCTTCAACAGCGCTTCCTGCTGCCGCCACACCGGCTCGTAAGCTTGGTGACCGAGGTTGTGAAAATGGACCTGCGGCTGCACAGTCAGGGGATTTGCGCCAGCGCGTTTTTCAGGTGATCGATGTTCTTGATGTCCACCGGATCAACGCCTGCGCGCTCAGCCAGCACTAAGCTCAGCCAGTCGCCCACGTGCACGAGGTCAAAAAACCGCAGCACGGCATCAT
>CALKYI010000032.1 GCA_938003665.1 uncultured Flavobacteriales bacterium | reverse complement strand
ATCGCCGCGTCAGAAGACGCGCGCATCCTCCTGATGGAGGTGCCGATGCATTGGTAGGATTGCAAAGTGGGGTGTGCTGATTTTCAGTATATTCCACCATGAAGCACTTCCTAATCGCTTGCTTGGTCGCTGAATTCCTTTCCATCAGCGCCGTTGTTCATTCCCAAGTTCCGGTATCCCTGCTCGACGATGTGCCCCTGAGCACAGCGGAGCCTGTGTTCGCGCCCATTGGCTCTGCCCAGGCGCCGACGGCCCGCTGGGCCTCCACAGATGCGCCACTGCCGACAAACGCCTGGTGGGAGAATTTTGTGCTGAACGAAGGAACGGGCGTGGCCAATGCTTTGCCCTACATCGTGAAGTGCAGCACGGACGGCCTGAGCGGCTGCATGCCCGGAATCACCACGGGTGAGACGTTTGTGATTTCGTCGTTCGTCAGCAATTGGACATTGGGCGCGAACGAGAACCTGGCGGCGCACCAGGTGGTGGATTACGATCCACTCTCGGTGACGGTCGAGTGGACCGACGGCACAGGGACGTTGCAGGCACCCGTCGTCCGCGGCATGCCGTACCTCACGGCGGTCTACACAGGTCTGACCCCCGAAGTCACCACCATCCACGCCATCCTGAGCATCAACGGAACGAGCCCCAATGCGACCATCACGGACAACCGGTTTGAGCTCGTCCTCAACAACGGCCAGACTTGGGTCCTCTACACTTCCGAAACCATCACGTTGGTGTACGCCGGGAACAACACCCTGATCGGCCCGGCGGGTTGGAACGGCGTGCTGCGCATGGCCATCACCGCGGGCAACAACGTGGTGACGGACACCAATCTGCTGGACGCGCACGCCGATGCGTACCCGACCGGCGGTGCCGTGGCGGCGACGGCCACTGGTGACGTCGCGGAATTGGTTTTCGATTGGGAGCTCGCAAGCATGAGCGGTGGAACGGCAACGACGGCGCTGCAATGCGCCCTTCCGCACCACGAGCCAGTGTTGCAGGAGGCGACTGAAGCCGGCACCGCATACCCGACCATCAAAGGCGACATGCCGCTGGTCCTTGCAGGCGCTTGGCACATGACCGAGGCGCTCACGACCATCGGGTTTGAATCGCCCGAAGGCATCGCGCCTTCGCTCGAACAAGACGTCCGCGACGCACTCGCGGCCGATGCCAACTGGCCCATCACGGCGGGCGACACCTACTTCGGGGGCAAGCAGCTCGCGGCTGTGGGCCGCTTGGCGGTCATCGCGGATGAACTCAACGAGACAGCGCTTGCGGCCAACTACCGCACGAACCTGGGCAACGCTTTGCACCCTTGGCTCAACGCCACCAACAGCGATCCGCTGCGCTACGACGAAGATTGGGGTGGGGTGGTTTCGAGTTCGGGGGGCAGTTTTGGACAAGGCCTTTACAACGACCACCATTTCCATTACGGCTATTTTCTGTACGCCGCGGCGGCCATGGCCAAGGACAATCCAACGTGGGTAGCGCAATGGGGCGATGAGGTCATGCACCTCGTCCGCAACTTGGCCAATCCGGCGCCCTCGGATCCGCATTACACCTACTTGCGCAACAAGGATTGGTTTGTGGGCCACTCGTGGGCTTCGGGCCTTTATGAGTTTTGCGACGGCCGCAACCAGGAGAGTGCATGGGAGGCGGTCAACGCCTGGTACAGCCTCTACCTCTACGGCCTCGCCATCGGCGACGACCGCATCCGCGACCTCGGCCGCCTGATGCTCGCCACCGAGATCCGTTCGACCCAGCGCTACTGGCAGGTGGATTCCAACGACGGCATCTACGACGAGCCGTACGCGTCCAACAAAGTGGTCGGCGTCCTTTGGAGCACCAAGGTCGACTACGGCACCTTCTTCGGTGCCAATACCGAGTTCATCCACTGCATTCAGATGCTGCCGTTTACGCCCATTACGGAGGAGCTTTTGGAGCCGGCATGGATCGAGGAGGAGTATCCGGTGCTGCAGACCGCCCTCGACAATCCGAGCATTGGCGAAGGGTGGAAGGGCTTCGTCTACATGGCGCATGCCGTGATTGATCCGGCGGCCGGGTGGAACGAATGCCAAACCCTCAACGGCTACGACGACGGCAACACGGAAACCAACACGCTCTACTGGCTGGCCACTCGGCCCGGCATTGAAGAGGCGCTCGGTGGAAATGGCGGCGGTGGTGGCGGTGGCGATGACGGCGGCGGTGGCACGACGGTGGACGGCGTGGTGTTCAAAGTCGACATGTCGCAGGAAACCCTGCAGGGCGGTGTCTACGTAACCGGAGGCAGCATCGATGGCTGGTGCGGCACCTGCACGCCGATGAGCGATGACGACGGCGACGGCGTGTACGAGGTGGTGTTGGACTTGGCGCCCGGCCCGGTTGAATACAAATTCGTGAACGGCGATTGGGCGTTCGGGGAAATCTTTGATCCGGTGGCGGATGCCGCATGCACCTTGACGACGGGTGAGTTCACCAACCGCGTTTTCGACGTGCCGGCCGACGGCAATGCCGAAATTGGCGTGGTGTGTTACAACAGCTGCGACGCTTGTGAAGGTGGCGATCCGGGCGGAGGTGGCGGTGATCCCGAACCGTGTGAGCACGACTTCAACAACAACGGCATCTGCGACGAGGACGATGTGTTGGGATGCACCTACGCGGCAGCCGTCAACTACAATCCGCTGGCGACCATGGACGATGGCACGTGCGAAATCACACCCGACGACGGTTGCGTGGGCGACTTGGACGGCGATGGCGCGGTGTCGGTGGGGGATCTGCTCCAATTGTTGGGTGTGTTTGGCGATCCGTGCGATT
>CALKYI010000031.1 GCA_938003665.1 uncultured Flavobacteriales bacterium | reverse complement strand
GCGCGCTCCAGAGCACTTCACTCACCCAGAACGTGCGTTCGTTTTTCGGGTCTTGCGGCACCGGTGAAGTCAATGGCGCCCAGTTGTATCCGCCGTCGCGGCTGACCTGGATCAGTCCGTCATCTGTACCGACCGCGAGCTGGCCAAAGCGCAATGGACTTTCATGCAGGCTGGTGATGGTGCCAAACGGCACGTTGCCGGGGATGCCACCTCGGGTCAAGTCGCCGCTGAGGGTTTCCCAATTGGCACCTTGGTCAAAAGAACGGTGCACCCGGTTCGACGCCATGTACAAGATGTCATTCTGGTGCCGGCTCAGCCAGATGGGCGTTTGCCAATTCCAGCGCAACGGCGTTTCGCCGAGGGCGTGTTGGGGATGGATGCCTGTGTAGGCATCGGTATTGAGGTCTTGGCGGCTGTAATAACCGAACTGTGACCCGGTAATGACCACATCCGGATCGCGCGGATCCACTTCAATCTGCATGCCATCACCGCCTCCAATGGAGGTCCAGGCGTAATGTCCGCTCTGGTGCCAACCGGGGGTATCGCGGTAGTTGGATGGGCCGCGCCAAGTGCCGTTGTCCTGAAGGCCTCCATAGATGCGGTAAGGCTCAGCATTGTCGACTTCAACAGCGTAAAATTGGCCGACTTCGGGGCTGTTGCACTTGACCCAGTTTTCGCCGCGGTCCCAACTGATGTTGATGCCGCCGTCGTTTCCGTTGATGAGATGGTCGGGATTGGCCGGATCAATCCACAGGTGGTGGTGATCGACGTGGACGTTGGGCGCGCC
Organism: uncultured Flavobacteriales bacterium; assembly: GCA_938003665.1. GTDB lineage: Bacteria > Bacteroidota > Bacteroidia > Flavobacteriales_D > Sanyastnellaceae > UA16. Next base: position 2,531 of record CALKYI010000031.1, on the reverse strand, counting down.
AATGGACGACCACGTTTCGCCTCCATCTTCGGATTGGATGAGCGGTACTCCGGCGATGTACACTTGGTCGGCATCCGTTGGGTCGACTTCGATCAATCCGAAGTAGTACCCGTAGGTGTAGCAAACGTCTTCCAGCGCCTCCGAATGCGTGCGAACCCACTGCGCACGGTCAGCGGACAGGCGGTAGACTTCTGCACCGGCAATGTCGGCTTCGAACAGGGCGCGGTTGCCGTCTGTGAGGTAATCGTAAAAATCCCGCGGTACGAGTGCCTCCGCAGCTACATCTTCCAGTGCCGAAGCTGCTGTGGCGTCGCGTGGGAAATTGTTTTCCTCCAAGTACGCCTCGAGCAAGGCCGTGTCGAGGGCGGCAAATTCAGCTGGTGTCATGGCCTTGAAATCTTCAGGCGCATAGGACGCCTCGCTTTCCTCCTCAGCGGGAAGGGGGGCTTGGTTATCGACCAAGGCAAACAGCTGTTCGCTTTCGGCGTGCCAGGCCAAGCCAATGCGGCCGGTGAATTCGGATTTCGGGAATCCTTCGAAGGCCGACAATTCCGACCAAGTCGCCCCTCCATCTGTGCTTTCCCAGATGCCGCTTCCGGAACCGTTGCCGCGGAAGTCCCACGCTCGGCGCGTGCGGTCCCACAGGGCCGCGAAAAGTCGATTCGAATTGGATGGGTCGAGGATGAGGTCGACCGCCCCGGCGTCGCCGTGGTCACCGGATTGCTGCAGCACGCGTTCCCAAGTGGTACCGCCGTCGCTGGTTTTCCAGACGCCTCCACTGGAGTTCGCGGAGTAGAGTGGTCCCAAGACGGCCGCATACGCGATTTCCGCGTTGGCAGGGTCCAGCACGATGCGGCCAATGTGATGAGCGTCGCCTAAACCGGCGTGTTGCCACGTCTCGCCGCCGTCGTCGCTCGTGTACATACCGGTGCCAGCGTACGAACTGCGCGAGCTGTTTACCTCCCCGGTTCCGGCCCAGATGCGGCCGGTTTCAGGGTGCACAGCGATCGCCCCCAAGGTGATGGTCAAGGCGTCATCAAACAGGGGTTCGAAGGAGGTGCCGTGGTTGACCGTGCGCCAAAGTCCGCCCGATGCGTAGGCAACGTAAAAGGTGCGTCCGTCCGGGCTGTCCACCGCGATGTCCACCACGCGTCCGCTCATCACCGTTGGCCCGACGCAACGGAGGTCGAGACCGGCCGTCCAAGAAGCGGCGTCGCTGCTGGCGCGCTGCTCGGCTACAGATAGGCGCTCTGCGGCCGAAGTGGGCGCGAGGCGGTTGCGTTGGGCGAGGCCGTTGGTTCCAAATGCAACAAGGGCGATGAGAAGGAGAATGCGGTTCATTGGAGTTTGGGGTTGTTGCGGTGGCGGTCGGCGTCGCGCCGGGTTTTCTTTTCGATGTTGGCTTGAAAGGCCTCGGATAAGTCGACGCCGGTCTGATTGGCGAGGGCGGCGAGGACCCACAAGATGTCGGCCATCTCGTCGGCGAGGTTGGCTTGGCGGTCCGATTCTTTTTCACTTTGGTCGCCGTACCGGCGTGCCATGATGCGGGCGAGTTCGCCCACTTCTTCGGTGAGGATGGCCATGTTGGTCAACTCACTGAAATAGCGGACGCCAACGGTGGTGATCCATTCGTCCACTTGAGCTTGGACCGATTGAAGGGTGGGGGAAGTGTTCATGCTTTGTTTTTCGTATCGATCCAGATGGTTACCGGACCATCATTGACGAGGGCCACTTTCATGTCGGCGCCGAATTCGCCGGTCGCTGCCGGTGCTGAGGTGAGTCGGTTGAAGGCCTGGATGAAGGCTTCGTAAAGCGGGATGGCGTGTTCGGGGCGCGCCGCTTTGATGAAGCTGGGGCGGGTGCCTTTTTTGGTGGCGGCGTGGAGGGTGAATTGGCTGATGATCAACGCCCGCCCTTCCACGTCCACGAGCGACCGGTTCATTTTGCCTTCGGCGTCGCTGAAAATGCGCAGACCGGCGATTTTACTGGCCAGCCATTCGACGTCTTCCATGCCGTCCTCCGCTTCCACGCCAAGCAGGATGACCAAGCCGTGGTCAATGGCGCCGCCGACCTCCTGATTGATGCTTACTTATGCTTCGCTCACGCGTTGAATGACCGCTCTCATGGTCCCGAAATTACAACACCCCACGCACCGTTGACAAGTGGTGAGTAAACGGGCAAAAAATCTCACGGTCAGGTCCAACGCGCAGCGTAATTTTGCTCGCAAAATCCCGCACCATGAACGCCTCGACCGCACCGGCCACGTTGGAACAAGCCCAGGACATGGGTTTGACGGCAGATGAATTCAAAAAAATCGAAGAAATCCTCGGCCGCACGCCGAATTTCACGGAGATGTGCATCTACTCCGTCATGTGGAGCGAGCACTGTTCGTACAAGAATTCCATCAAGTACCTCAAGACGCTGCCCAAGGAAGGCCCTCACATGCTCGTCAAGGCGGGAGAAGAAAACGCCGGGATCGTGGACATCGGCGACGGATTGGGCTGCGCCTTCAAAATTGAATCCCACAACCA
>CALKYI010000030.1 GCA_938003665.1 uncultured Flavobacteriales bacterium | reverse complement strand
TCGAGTCGTTCAAGTTCAACTCCTTGATGTGCGAGTTGGTGGTCAAACGGCCGATCGTCCACAATCCGCTTGGGGCGAGCGAGAAGAACGCGTCGCGGCGCTGCTCGTACTCGAAGCCCATTTGCAACGCGTGATCGCCGATGTCGGCTGAACCCGCGGCGCTGATGCGGAACTGGGTGTTGTTGCTGATGCTGTAGCTGTTGCCCTGAGCACCGTAGTAGCTCCACAAGCCGTACGTACCGGGAGGGCCTTGGCCGTTGAGCAGGGCGTTACCATTTTGAACGGTCAACAGGCTCTCGTACGGTCCGTCTTCCGCTTGGTCGTAGGGCTCGTAATCGAAGAGGCTGAAGTACTGGTTGTTGATCGCTGCCAATTCCGGGTTGTGCGGCGAAGGGGTAAAGGTCACGAGTGTGTCCTCCCATCCGTTGTGCACGAAACGGGCACCGGCTGGGTCGTAGCCGTATGAGTTTCGCTTGTACACGTCGAAGGTTCCGACGTGGCCGTAGCGGAAGAAGTTGTCGCCGTGGCTCAAGTCCTGCACGCGCTGGTAGCTCTGTGAGTAGTCGGCCATGACCTGGTAGAAGACGTTCTTCAAGTTCGAGGCGTCCGCATCGTCCTCACTTTCCACGAAGCGCTGGGCAAACTTGGCGTAGGCGCGCCAGTCGAAACCGGTCACGTCCAAGTTGTTTTCCCAGTTCATGAGGCTGTTGGCGTAGCTGTAGCTGCTGCCTTGGCTGTAGTAGCCGGTCGCACCGAACGTAAGCGACGTAGTTTCGTTGGTGTTCACGTCGATCTTCGCCACGAGGCTCGCGTTCTGGTTCGCCGCGTTGAGGCGGGTGGGGATGCGCTCAAACGCATCGGCCGTCAAGAAATCGGCGTTGTAGAGGGCACCGTTGACTTCGCCCGATGAACTGATGTTCTGGCGGAGCGGGTTGTCCAGGAGCTGCTGACGCACGTCGTCCTTCATTTTGTAGTTGCCGCCGAACGTGGGGCGGGGATCCTGCTGGTAGGTGTAGTTGCCTGAGAGGAACAGACCGAGCAGCGGGCTGAGGTTGTTGCCTTCGTCGTCTTTGGTGAAGAGGATGGGACCTGAGACCGACCCTTCCAAGACGTTGTAGCCGAAGTCGTCAAAACCAACGGCACCACCGTCCGCTGTGGGGAGGCCCGACGTGATGATTTCACCGCCGCCGAACCACTTGGACGATGAGTTACGCAGCGAGATGTTGATGACACCACCGGTTGCGTCACCGATGTTGGCGGGGATACCCCCGGTCACAACCTGTACTTCCTCGATCGCTGACTTCGGCAGGGCGCTAGAACCGCGGACCTTGATGCCGTCGATGTAGACCCATGTCGATGATGGACGCGCACCACGGATGGAGATTCCGCCTCCTGTACCGGCGGTACTCGCACCTGCAACGGTCGTCGCAATCGAAGCGGCCGAACGTCCAGGCATCTTGTCGATGTCCTCACGCGTCACCGTTCCACCCGATGCACCGCCGTCCTTATCGATCAACGGTACCGTGTATTCGACAACCTCCGCTTCTTCCATCATCACACCAGCGGAAAGCTCGGCGTTCACGAAGGAGATTTTGTTCGCGGTAATTTTCACCCCGGTAATTTTGCGGCTTTGGTATCCAACAAAGCTGAAGAGCACGTCGTACGTACCCGGCTGGATCGGCTTGATGGTGTATTCCCCATCGAAATCGGTGTTCGTTCCGGAAACTTGGTTTCCGTTGAGGAAGATCACAACGCTCGCAAACGGAAGCGGTTCGTTGGCATCGAGGTCCATCACTTTACCCTTCAGGGTACCGGAACCTACTTGCGCCGAAACGCTGCCTACCGCCAGCAATGCGGCAAAAAGAAAAGTTAGTGGACGCAACATGAATCGTGTGTTACAGGTCATTGGTTCAGTTGTTCGAAAACAATAGAGGCCAAATATAAGGCCTGAGCGCCCTGTTGCGAAGAAGTGTTAATCGAAATGCGCCAGCCCCCACGGCGCGGGGATTGACGGGCGGTTGCGCGGGTGTGGGGTGCGGGTGCGGGGCGTGTTTCTGTGATGGCAAAGGCATCAAAAAAAAGTATAGAATATGGCGTATATTTGAAATGGGCTGCGAAGCTTGCGGGTAAGCAACAAACGACTTAGCGCTGCGTTATGAGATTCACCATCATCGGGGAAGGCGG
>CALKYI010000029.1 GCA_938003665.1 uncultured Flavobacteriales bacterium | reverse complement strand
CAAACGTGGCGAAGAACTCTTTCTTTTTTGCTGAATCTAAGTACATGGCGAAATCAAATTGATGTTCGTTATGCTAAAATTTGAGGTGCAAAGGTACAATGAACGACAGCGCCATCCAATGCTTTCGGGGTTTTTATTCCGCCTTGGCGAAATCCCCCATGGCGCGCAAGCTAAACGCCACCTTTGCCTTGAGCTCCTTTCGCTCCACAATGGCATCTAGGAACCCGTGCTCCAGGAGGAATTCTGAACGCTGGAATCCTTCCGGCAAATCCTTGCCAATGGTCTCCTTGACTACACGTGGCCCGGCAAAGCCAATCAACGCATTGGGCTCCGCGATGTTGATGTCACCCAACATGGCAAAGGATGCGGTCACGCCGCCCGTCGTTGGATCGGTCAAGACTGAGATGTAAGGCAAACCGGCCTTGGCCAGCAATGAAAGCTTGGCACTGGTTTTGGCCATTTGCATCAAGCTCAACCCCGCTTCCATCATTCGTGCACCACCGGACTTGCTGATGCAGATAAATGGACAGCCCTTTTTCAAGGCCAAATCAATGCCGCGTGCGATCTTCTCGCCCACCACGCTGCCCATGGAACCGCCAATGAATTGAAAATCCATGCAGCTGATTACGACTGGCATCCCATCCAAGTCGCCAGAGGCTGTGCGCAGTGCGTCTTGCAATCCGGTTTTCTTCTTGGCCGCTTCCAATCGGTCCGTGTAGGCTTTGGTGTCCTTGAACTGAAGCGGGTCGTCGCTGGTGATTTTGGGGGCTACCTCCCGGAATTTGCCATCGTCAAACAACAAGTCGAAATACGTATCACTGCCCACGCGGTCGTGGTGTCCACAGTAATCGCAGACGCTCAGGCGTTCAGCGTGTTGCTGGGAAGTGATCACATTCTTGCATCCCGGACATTGGTGCCAAGCGCCTTCTGGAATTTCCTTCTTCTCCGTGCTCTTGGTCGTGATGCCGTCTTGAATCCGCTTAAACCAACCCATGTTTGTCTGATTTGAAATCAAAGGTAAAAGACTTCATGGAATCTGTACGCAATTGTTCAAAAAGGGTGACCAATTCCCAGATGAACCATTCCGCGAGGCGACGCTTGGCCAATCCACCGTTCACTCTCGCCTTGCGAAGGGTCGTACAACCGCAATGCTCCATCCAACCGCAGCAAGAAAAATTCAAAGTCGAACCGCAGCCCCAGTCCCGCGCCCCACGCCAAGGAGCGCAAGGTGAATAACGCTTCCTCTGCGGGAGAGGAACTGCTGGTTTGGTGGATCCAAACGTTTCCTGCGTCGGTGAACCATGCCGCCTCAAACACGTCTGTCAACTCCTTGCGGAACTCCAAACCAACATCGAATTGCACATCGCCAACCCCGGGCACATACCCTGCGTCCAATACGTCTTGCTGGGCAAAACCCGGTCCCAAGTCGCGCACCGTCCACCCTCGAACCCCATTCGCTCCGCCCGCAAAAAACGCCCGATCAAAAGGCAGCACATCCATGTTGGTGCCAACGGTGGCATACCCCGCCTTCACACGTCCATGAAGGGAACCCCACCCTCCAACGGAGCGGCCATACGTCCACTCGCCGTCGCTGCGTACATAGTGGGCAAACGGAATGCCCCCAAGAAGGTAGGCCTCGCCTTCTCCTTGACGCAAGCCCAACGGGACGGCCAAGGCGTGCAACCCCATCCCTGTCCATTCGGCATCAATTCGCCAGCGACCGTGTGCGGATTCGCTTTCCCACTTGGAACTCCAACCAAGTTTGGACGCCAGCGACGTGTAATCCACGAATCGCCCTGCGAGTATCGGATTGGCCTGTTGCGTGAGCCACTCCTCAAATTGTGCTTCCGGGGTGATGTTGGCATAGCGAAACTCCAATGGAGTGACCCACATCTTGCTCCCCTCCTCATCATTTTCGATGTAACTGAAACGATAGGTGAATGTCCCCGCCTCTCGGGCATACTCCGGACGGACTTCGCGTCCCCAGTTCAGTGCCAATTCCGTTCGGGCTTGGTTCGATGGCCGCAATCTCCCCAGTGAAAGCGGGGGAATCCCGAGCATTGAATAAGCACTCGAAATGGACCAAGTGCCGCTGTTGGGCACCAGGGCATCTCCGGTGTAACTGAATGGCCGGGTAGAAATGATTCCACCCGTCAAGGCCAATTCAAAAGCATCGGCCTTCCCTCGCAGGTTGTTGTTGCGAAATCCCACGCTTCCTATCGGACCGTAACGGGCATCGCTTCGAATCATTTGAGCTTCCGCGGTCAGATCAATCCGTTCGTCCAACTCCAATGCTACATCCACATCGTAAAAAACATTCCCTTCACCTTGATCGCGCAGGCTTCCTGGCATTTCTACTCGGCTGATGCCCGGCACAGTGGATAACCGTCGGTAGGTGTCTTGAAGGACCCGCTCATTGAAAAGCATTCCTGAATCAACAGCCAATAAAAATTCTACGACTTCAGCCTGAATGCACGGTAGATTGCCATTCGTGCGTTCTTGACACGCCCAATCCACATCACCGAACCGTGTTAGTTGATGCGGGATCGGCGCACCTTCATTGGTATAGTCAAAAGGCAGCAATTCAACCGTCAAGGCCACTTGTTTTGCATTGACCTGTCCGATGGTGTCTGCTATAAAAGCGACGTGAGACGCCTGAACCGAGGGGTAGCCGCTGTTGCGGAATGAACGGGCGATGGCACTGCGAATGGATTCGAGCTGTCGAACATCGAAAGGCTCCCCCACCAATTGTGAGGCGTCAAATTCCAATCGACTTGCATTCAACCCGCTGCCCTCGGTGGACCAGCCGCAAGACCGAACGGTCCATCGATTCCCCACATTCAATACAAATTCAAGGTGCGCACGGTGGGCTTCAACCGTGTCCATGTGCAATGTGCACATCGCATCGAGGTAACCCATCTGATGCGCAAGCGCCTGCAAATTCAAGCGTGAACGCTCGGATAGATAGGGGTCGTACAAAACCGGGGGCTCCCCCATTCGATTCGCCAACCACCAGCGCAAGCCACCCTCGGGTTTCCCTTTGGCAAGCCGTCGGTCTTGCGCCTTCACAAGGGCGGAAGGTCGGACCATCAAGTGAATCTGGAGCGGCATTCGAACGCCCAAGAACTGCGTGTTTGGTTGCTGACGCAACACATCACGGTACAGACCGCTGTTCGCGAGTGTGGTCCCATCCGGCGCGTTAATTTCCACGCGATCCAAGATTCGCTCCCCTTCGCTCAATCGACGCGTCGGTGAGCACGCAGAGAGCATCGCCAATGCACATATCGCATAGCTTTGCAAAGCAAAACGCAATTTCATGGACAAGACAACCCTCAAAGCCATTCGCGCCCTGCGAAGGAAGACGGAGCGTACCGAGCAAGGGCGGTTCGTGGTCGAAGGTGACAAGGGCGTAGCTGAATTGGTTACGAGTGACATTGCAGTAGAACGAATGTACTACGTCTCTACGATGGAAAACGCTGTCCCGGACTCCCATCGGCACCTCGCAGAGCAAATCTCTGTTAAGGACATGGAGCGTATTTCCCAGATGAACACCGCGCCGGGGTTGCTTGCGGTCGCTTCCATTCCCAACCGAACGCCCGAGGAAATTGCACAGTCCGTTGAGCAAGCGCCGATGTCATTTGGATTGGTGGGGTGCCGTTTGCAGGATCCCGGAAATTTGGGAACGCTGATTCGGGTGGCCGATTGGTTTGGATTCGGAGGGATTTTGATCACCGAGGGTACAGTGGACCCCTGGAACGCCAAGACCGTCCAAGCCTCGATGGGATCCATCTTTCGGGTGCCCGTAGCCGAAGCATCCGTGGAATACCTGCACGGACTAAGCGACCATTTTCACTTGGAAATGCAAGGGACGCCATACACGGAGGTCGATTGGCGAGAAGGCTGGATTTGGGTCGGATCGGAATCCCATGGTTTTGAAGGAATGGACCTTTCTAAAGACTCAACCGCTGTGAACATCCCACGGGTGGGAGCAGCTGAGTCATTGAACGCGGGCGTGGCTTCCGCCATTGTTTGCGCGGAGATTGCGCGAAAGAAATCAAGACGGTAACCGGTCAAGCCGTCACAGAAGAAGCCTTTTCACCCAGCACTGCGTTAACCAATGGGTTCATGGTGATTTCGCACCATTTGAGGCGAACAGCCTCGTCGCTCACTTGAAGGTCGGTCAGGGAACCGGCAATGGTTCGAATGCGCTTTTCACAGGCCTGACTGACTTCAAGGTCCACTGCTTCAGGGCTCCAACCAACCGGCCAATTCGCTCCTCGTTTTCCCGTCAAGCGCATCCACTCTGCGGCGGCCCAGTGTTGGCAAGGCCACGTGCGCATGGATTCGTGCAATACTTGGTCCACCCGTGCAGCTAAGTGGGCCGCTGGTCGAACACCTTCCTGTGGTTCTTCCCAATTAATGGGATTGCAGAACGCCACATGGATACGGCCTTTCCAGCCGAACAATCCCTGCTTCATGCTACGCTCGTCTTCGCCTGATGCTTTGACGTATTCACCGTCATTGGCTTCTCGAATGAGGAGTTCTCGAACCTTCATGCCATCGCATGGGTCCCATTCGTAGCTCAAGCTCACCGGCTGAACTTTGAGGCGATTCCAGGATTCACCATCTTCTCCATTCAACAGCATACGGATCAGTGCCGGAGATGTTCTGTCGTCGCCGTCTTTGGCCCGACCTTCACGTTGAGCGAGCCAGACGGAAGCATCTTGCTCGGTGATCACGTGGCGGACATACGTAGCGACCTCAGCACTCGCCATCAGCTGTTCTCGAGGCGTGCCCCCACGGCGCACGATGAAGCTCTTATTCAGCCGTACCAGTTTTTCGACCCACTCCGTTTGCAGCAGATTGCTCCCTATTCCGATTTGTGTCGTAGACTCACCGCGTGAAAGCAGTGCCATATTGATGAGGGACGGGTCGAGAACAATGTCGCGGTGGTTGGAGATGAAAAGGGCTCCATGGCCTTCGAATCCCGCGGCGAAATCAACCGTCACGTCTTCAGCGGTTCGCTGCAGCAACAAATCGATGAAAACGCGAGAGAGGTTTTCTTGAAAAGCGTCGACACTTTGGAGATCCTGGATGCCTTGGATCAGTTCTTCCGCACGTTCGTTCCCAATAAACGGACCGAGTTGGGATTCCCAGTCAAGCGCCCCGACCAAGCGCGCAATGGCATCGGGAACCTCGTGGTCCAAATAGGGTCGCATATGCGCAAAAGAATCCTCCATCTTCCGCCACGAATTTAGGTAACCTAAATTTGTCCCATGCGATTTGATGACCTCAAGCTTACGCGGCAGTTCTTAAACGCCATTGCCGACGCGGGGTACGAAAACGCGACCCCCATCCAGCAAAAGGCAATCCCACCGTTGCGGGCAGGCCAAGACGTCATTGGCATTGCGCAAACCGGCACGGGCAAGACGGCTGCTTTTTTGCTCCCCTTGCTTCAGACGTTGAAATACGCACAAGGCGAGGCGCCGCGCGGGTTGGTGCTCGCTCCCACGAAAGAGCTCGTGGTCCAAATCCACCAAGAGGCGCTGAAGTTTGCAGCCTACACCGACTTGCGCATTGTCGCATTTTATGGCGGCGTAGGACCGAAAAAGCAAATTGAAGAAATCGCAGAAGGAGTGGATTTGATCGTCTCCACCCCCGGACGGTTTTTGGAAATCTACTCCCGCGGCAACGTCGAGACGAAGAAATTGAAGCACATTGTTTTGGATGAAGCGGACCGCATGATGGACATGGGGTTTATGCCGCAAATTCGACAGGTACAAGAAGTGGTGCCTTCCAAGCGGCAAAACATCCTCTTCTCCGCCACATTCCCTCCTCGTGTGGAGCGGCTGGCCGAGGAGTTCTTGCTGTGGCCCACGCGAATTGAAGTCACGCCCGAAAGCACACCAGTCGCCACGGTCACCCAATACAAGTTGTCCCTCCCCAACCTCCGGACCAAAATCGCCTTCATCGAATGGTACGTGCGGGAAAAGCTCGGGGACGACCGGCTGTTGATTTTCACCCGACGGAAAGAGGAGGCGGAGAACCTCTTCAAATTCTTGGACCGCTCGTTTGACAAAGGCGTCCGGGCCGTCCATAGTAACAAGGGCCAAAATGCTCGTATCAATGCGATGCAGGAATTCCGTACCGGTGAAGTGCAAATCCTCATCGCCACGGATGTCGCGAGCCGTGGCATCGACGTCCCTGAAACCCAGTGGGTCATCAACGCATCCGTACCCCGCGACCCCCACGACTACATTCACCGCATTGGGCGCACCGGTCGGGCCTTTCGGGAGGGGTCGGCTTTGACCTTGGTCGATCCGGCAGAAAAGTTTGCCTTGGAGCGCATTGAATCACTTACCGGAGATGCCCTGCTGGAATTCACGGAAGTGCCGGAATTGGAGGTGTTCGAGACCCCGCGCCGAGAAAAACAAAATCAGGCGCGGGAAATCGACCGTGAATTGCGCAAACGCGACCCGAACTACAAGGGTGCCTTTCACGAAAAGAAACGCAAGTCAGGAAAGCGCACGCGGCGTAAATGAACCATTGATACGGCTGGCATCTGTCCAGGGCAGTATGCCATCCCCTTCCAACACGTACCCTTCGTCGTAGCACATGATGGCCAGGCGGCCGTCCTTCAACGGCATCACATGGGTGTGATAATTGAAGTCAAAGCCTTGTCGCCGCAGCCAAAACGCTCGGTCTTCGGCATTGAATTGCGCATAGGTTGATTTCCGCAACGCCACCAACAGCGTGCGGTTCCGTTGCAACACATGGTCAACACCTCGCTTCAAGGCATGCAGGGAATTGGATTTGCGGTGGTGACGTACCCGACAAGCGTCATCGCAATACAGCTTATCGCTGCGGCCGTTCAATCGGTCACCGCATTCCTTGCACCGGTGGGATTTGATTTTGAACATGCCGCCAATAAAGAACCACACCAAGTTCCTTGGAATGAGGGATTTACAAGCGCAATGGTAGAATTGACCGACGTTAAACCGCGAGGCGATTCATGAATTCTGTGAACAACTGAGTCAACAGCGGCTCGGACTCTTTTGCAATGGCGAGCACTTCATCAATGTTGAAAGGAGCCAAGTGTTCGGGATTGCATTCGTCCGTAATCACGCTCACGGCTGCACACGGCATGTTCATATGCGCTGCCGCAATGACTTCCGGAACGGTGGACATGCCAACCGCATCCGCACCAATGGTTCGGAGATACCGGTATTCCGCTCGGGTTTCCAATTGAGGGCCCGGAACGCCGACATACACACCGGTGTACATCGGGATATCGAGTTCGCGTGCAACCTGAAAAAGAGACCCGCTCAATTCAACATCGTAGGGCTCACACATATCGGGAAAGCGACCGCCCAAGGCGTCTAAGTTGCGGCCACGTAAAGGCGAATCTGGAAACAAGTTGATGTGGTCTTCGATGCACATCAACTACTCTTTCTTTATGTCGTGATTCAAGCTGCCAGCGGCATTGGAGATCAGCAGCGCCTTTGCGCCCAGCGTCTTGGAAATGCGCACCGGCTTGACCACTTGTTCCATGGTGTAGCCCTCGTAGTAGTGGAAACGTCCTTGCCATGCCAAGACCCGTTTTCCGCCTAGGGTACCATATATCAGTTTACCAAAATGAAACTCCACGGTAGCGACCGGAATGTGTGGGATCTGGCTGTAATTGAATGCCAACTCCTCATCGATTTCGTTGACCAATCCGCCCAGTCCTGTGCCCAACACAATGGCCACGTCAACCTCACCAACACCTCGCTCACGCAAGTAATCCGCGGAAGCCTGCAACTCTTCTTGAATATCCATGCAGGAAAAGTACGAACTTCGTCCCATGCAAACAGGAACGTCCACCATTGGTGTGGTCGGCGCCGGCGCCATGGGCTCCGGCATCGCCCAGCTCGCGGCACAAGCCGGTCACACCGTCGTTTTGGTTGATCAACATGAATCCGCATTGGAGCGAAGCGCGGCCGCCTTGGCCAAGGTCGCAGCGCGTTTGGTGGAAAAAGGCAAATGGTCGGCTGCCGATAGTGAACGCATCCAATCCGCCATTGACCGCACAACGTCACTCGATTCGTTGGCGCCATGCCATTGGGTGATTGAAGCCATCGTGGAAGACCTCGGCGTGAAGCAGTCCCTTTTTCAATCCTTGGAAACAATCGTCGCACCCGACGCTGTGCTCGCCACCAACACCTCCTCACTGAGCGTGACTGCCATTGCCGGAAAGCTGCAACACCCAGAACGCTTCATGGGACTGCACTTCTTCAACCCCGCCCCCTTGATGGCGTTGGTGGAAGTTGTTCCTGCCCTGCAAACAGACGACGCGCATGTGGACCGTGCCAAGTCCATGATGGACACTTGGGGCAAGTCCCCTGTGGTTACCAAAGACACGCCCGGCTTCATCGTCAATCGAGTGGCGCGGCCGTTCTATGGAGAAGCGTTGCGGATTTTCGAGGAAGGATTGGCGTCGCGAGAGACCATCGATGCGGCCATGCGCAATGCCGGTTTTCGAATGGGTCCGTTTGAATTGATGGACCTGATCGGAAACGACGTCAACTACGCCGTGTCGTGCTCGGTCTTTGAGGCCTTTTACAACGATCCGCGGTACCGGCCGAGCTTGATTCAAAAACAACACGTCGATGCCGGTTGGCTCGGGCGCAAATCAGGCAAGGGCTATTACACGTATGGAGAAGGGCAGGCAGCCCCAGCGGTAAGTGAAACGGTTGCAGATCAGAACCAATTCGAGTGGATTGTCGAGCGCATTGTGGCCATGCTGATCAACGAAGCGGCGGACGCCTGTTACCTGAACATCGCATCTCCGGCGGACTTAGAAACGGCCATGACCAAGGGCGTTAACTACCCCAAAGGACTGCTTGCCTGGTGTAACGAATGGGGTGCTAAAGCCACGTTGAACATTCTGGAGAGCTTGCAAATCCGCTACGGGGATGACCGCTACCGTCCCAGCCCTGTGCTGCGGGATTTGGCCGCCAAGAAGTCAAGCTTCAGCCTTTGAGGCTCCAACGTCGGATGCTGTGAAAGGCATGCGTCAACCGATCTTCCCGCTGGATACCTTCGGGCACTAGAGCATCCACACGCACCTCTCCGGCCGCGTGAACAATGGTCGTGGCGTCGATTAAAACACCCACGTGCACAACCTTGCCAGCTTCATTTTGAAAGAACACCACGTCCCCGCGCCGTTGCGCGCCCCACGAAATAGACTGTCCTACCTCGGCCTGTTGGGACGCGTCGCGTGGCACGTCCTGTCCCGTCAATTTCCAGGCCACCTGAACCAACCCCGAGCAGTCGATACCCGTGGCCGTTTTCCCGCCCCACAAATACGGAGCGCCTAGGAATTGCTGGGCTGCTTCGACTGCATCTTCCGCTGCCTCCAAGGCTCTGCCCACCGGCTCGACGGGTTCAAGTCCGTTGCCATTGAGTGACCAATGGCCTGCATCGCTGCGCAGAAGTCGGCTCCCCGCCGGGCAATGCATCAAGGCACCATCACTTCGAAGCCATCCGGAAAAGGGCGCCTGCAGAATGAACGTCGACCCGGCATCTTCCACGGGAACGGCCCATTGCTTGCGGTCCACCCAACCCGTGTAGCCATCCGATTCCAATTGGATGTGCACCCAGTCCTTCGCTCCGGTGTTGAGCACCACAGCTCGTTCTCCGGCCAGCGCTTGCGTGCACAGTTCAGCGCGGTCACTCGCATCGACCCGAACCGGACCGACAGGTACTACGAGAACGATGCAATCACCTTGCTGCATGAACAATTAGACCAATTCAACCATCAAAGCTGACGCTCCTCCGCCACCATTGCAGATGCCCGCTCCGCCTTTTTTCAGGTTGCGAGCCCGCAAGGCGTGGATCAACGTAACAACGATTCGCGAACCGCTAGAACCAAGCGGATGGCCAAGCGAGACGGCACCACCGTTGACGTTGACTTTGGCTCCGTCGAGACCGAGGAGCTCGACATTAACCAAGCCGACAACAGAAAATGCCTCATTCAATTCCCACAGGTCCACGTCACCGGACTGCCAGCCGGCTTTGTCCAATGCTCGGGGCACGGCTTTCGCAGGTGCCGTCGTGAACCATTCGGGGGCGTGGGCAGCGTCGGCTGTGGAGGCGATGCGCGCGATGGGCGTCCAGCCGTTGGCTTGAATCGCTTCTTCTGAGGCAAGGACCAGAGCGCTCGCTCCGTCGTTCAGGGTGGAAGCGTTGGCCGCCGTTACGGTACCATCCTTCTGGAAGTCCGGGCGCAGGGTGCGGACCTTCTCCATTTTGACTTGGCTGAATTCCTGATCGGTATCCACCTGGATGGGGTCGCCTTTGCGCTGAGGCACGGCGACGGGAACCACTTCATCGGCGAATGCGCCTTCGGACCAAGCTTTGGCCGAACGCGTGTAGCTCTCGATGGCGAAGTCATCTTGGGCCTCGCGGCTAATGTTATGCTCCTTGGCACAGAGCTCGGCGCAATTGCCCATGTGGGTGGCGTTGTACACATCGGTTAGACCGTCCAGTAGCATTCCGTCTTTCATTTTGACATCGCCAAACTTGGTACCGGACCGAGCGTCGAAGTAATGTGGGACGCGGCTCATGTTTTCCATACCTCCCGCAACAGCCACTTGAATGTCACCGCTCGCAATGGCTTGAGCAGCCAGTGCGATGGACTTCATGCCGCTCGAACACACCTTGTTGATGGTGGTGCATGGCACGTCGTTGGGAATGCCTGCTGCCATGGCTGCTTGACGCGCGGGCGCTTGGCCCAGTCCCGCTTGCAGCACGTTGCCCATGAACACCTCTTCCACTCGGTCAGCGGCCACACCGCCTTTCTCCAGCGCCCCTCGGATTGCGGCGGCTCCTAAGTCTGTAGCCGGCACCGTGGATAACGCTCCCAAAAAACTTCCCATCGGCGTACGCACCGCGGAAACAACGTAAACTGCTTTGCTCATTGTCATTGAATTTCGGCAAATTTAACGGCTATTGGCTCCCCGGAGGGCGCCGCGTGAGGTGTTTGGCACGGTGATTGGATTTAACCCAGCAACAAGCACATGAGCTTATGCATCAGGTGAATTTGGTTTAGGTTAAGCAAAGCACTGGGAAACGTCCTGGTGCTTTGTTCTTTTTGGATGGTATTCAATGAGTTAGACTTTCACAGCCCAAAAAAGACAGGCGAAATTGCAACAAACTCGGGCCTGATGCCGTAGGAAGACCACGATTCTTACAACACGTTCTCATGTCGATTACAGGTATCCCCATTATGCACTCACCAAGCGCACTCGAGCAATACAAAACGCTCATTCGCCACGTGCATGCGGAGCCGGTGATGATCCGGAGAGCGATGCGAATTGCCTTCCGCAACTTGAGCCCCAAGGAGTCCATTGAGCTCCGGGATTGGCTCGAAAACAGGTACCAACTTTAACGAAATACTTCACAGAAAAAAAGCACCAATCACCGGTGCTTTTTTTGTTTCCCACGTGGGGGACGTTCGCGTTGCTCACCTTCCCGCTGTTTGCGCTTCCAGTTGGGCTCCGCTTTGGGGCCCTTCCCTCCTTTCATAAGATTCAAGAACGGCTGTGGAACGCGGGATTTGACATTGATGACTTCCCCTTCCGGCCCCACCAAGTCCACACCAAACCGATGGAGACCGCTTCCTCCCGGAGGGTCACCTCGATCGATTCCGCCTCCTCGACGGCCCCGCTCGCGGATCGCTTTTCGTACTCGACGAAGCACGCGGCGCCGTCGTTGGGCTTTTCGTATCCCTCACCCTCGACCAATTCTTTCTTCTTCGCCCCTTCGACGCCCTCGACGGGTTCAACCTTGTGAATCGCGTCCAGGGATACGGTGACGATCGCGTCTTGACCCTCCGCCGCGCCCGGCAATCCCGCGGCGTACGCCGCCGACATCGCCAAGCGCGTCTTTTCACCCTTTTTCATCTTCAACAACGCGATTCCGATTCCCGAACACGGCGCCTCGCTCACCGCGCACGTCACCGTCGTCTCCCCCACGATCACCGTCTTCCCATCCTTCGTCATCGCGTCGTACGTCACCGTCACCTCATCTCCGGCGTTCGGTCCCGCGTGCCCCGTCGCCGCCGCCACCTCTTCCATCTTTCGCACGCCCCCGTCGCCCGAAAAAT
>CALKYI010000028.1 GCA_938003665.1 uncultured Flavobacteriales bacterium | reverse complement strand
GGGTCATCATTCCATTGGGATTGCACGTGCTGTTTTTCCAGTACGCCGCATTCGCAGCAGGGTGGTGGTTTATCGGGCTGCACCTATTGGGGTTGTTGCTCATGCCATTGCAATCTTCGCCGCTGTTTCTCCTGGTGGTCGCCGCTGGATTTGGCAGCATCGTAGATGCGGCAACGTTCGAAGGCGGACTGTTCATGTCAAGCGCTGTATTGATGGCCTTGGCAACGCCAGCCGTCAATCGATTGCTCGCACCACGGGAAGGGTATGAAATCACCGATCAGCCGACCCTGTCGTCCATGGGCGTGCAGTGGTTCGCCATCCGGTGCTTGTTGCTGTTGACCATTCACCACCTCTGGATGTTTGGATTGGAGGCCGGACGGTGGGATTTGATTCCCCGCGCTATTGGGAAAGCCCTCACCTCGTCCTTTTTATCTACGGGCGCGTTTGTCCTAATTCTGTTGCTCACCCGTCGCCAACGTTCCGCCCGATGAAACTGCGTGAACGCCAATGGATCATCGGGGGAATTTTCCTGCTCATCACCCTCATTTACCTCGGGCGATTGGTGCAAATGCAGGTATTCGCCCACGAATGGAAGGCCTATGCAGCACGTTTGACCGAGGAAACAGAAACGCTGGAGCCGGCCCGTGGCCTCATCCGTGACCGTCATGGCGAAATCGTCGTCAACAACAAAGCCGGGTACGACATTTGGTTCACTCCGCGCAAATGCAAAGCCGCCGGAGGACTTGACACCCTCGCTTTGGCCGAATTGATCGAGATGACACCCGAAGGCCTCGCTCGGGCGTTTCGCCGGGCCGAGAATTACGCTACGTACAGGCCTTCACGCATTCAGAAACAACTCACGGCAGAGGCCTATGCCCGCATCTCCGGAGAAATATGGCGATTCCCAGGCGTCGAAGTGCGGCGGCGATCCATCCGGACCAACCCCTCCGGATTGGCGAGCCACCTCGTGGGGGAATTCCGAGAAGTGGACCAAAATGACCTCGCGTCGAACCAAGGTTATCGGCTAGGCGACTACAAGGGAAAGTCCGGTTTGGAACTGCAATGGGAATCCACGCTGCGCGGAAAACGCGGGACGCGGCACCACATTGTTGACATCCGCAACGACTACCGAGAACCGGCCCAAGCCGGCATGCTCGATACGCTTCCCGTGCCAGGCGAGGATATTCAACTCACCTTGGATTTGGAATTGCAGGCGTATGGTGAACGCATCATGGCAAACAAGCGAGGAGCCATCGTTGCCATCGAACCGGCGACGGGGGAAGTCCTCGCCATGGTCAGTGCCCCGAGCTATGGGACCGATTTGCTCACTGGACGGGATCGTGGAGCGAATTACGACAGCCTCCTCAACCACCCCAACAAGCCGCTTTTCAACCGAACCCTGCGCGCGACCTACCGCCCAGGCAGCATTTTCAAAATGGTCCAAGGGCTCATTGCCATGGACCGCGGCGTGCTGCGCCCATCCAACCGCATTGTCTGCGACCGCGACATCATCGGCTGCCACGGGCCACACAACTTTGACAACTTGGAGGAAGCCATCGTCCACTCCTGCAATCCGTACTTCCATGAAGTCATGAAACGCATGATCCAAGACGGCTCAACGGGCAGCATCTTCAGCGACGCACACGATAATCTGGGTACGTGGTCAGAATCCGTGCGGCACTTCGGACTGGGAACGGACCTCGGCGGCCACTTTCCGGCCTTGCGGTCTGGGTCCGTTCCGGACACCACCGATTACGACCGGATGTACGGCCGTAAGCGATGGGCGTATTCCACCATCTATTCCATTTCCATCGGGGAAGGCGAATTGCTCACCACCCCCATGCACATGGCCAACCTTGCCGCGACGTTGGCGAACCGAGGGCATTACATCACACCTCACGCCGTCCGAGGCAGTGAAGGCATCGTACGAATGGAGTCCGGTATTGCTGCGCAACATTTCAATTCCGTCATCCGCGCCATGTCCACGGTGATAACCGCCAACGATGGAACAGGCAAACGAGCGGCCACACCCGGTGTGGAAGTCTGCGGCAAAACAGGCACCGTTCAAAACCCCAACGGCAACCACTCGGTCTTCATCGCCTTTGCACCGGCCGACAACCCACAGATCGCGCTCAGTGTCTACGTCGAAAACGCCGGAGCTGGAGGTGATTGGGCCGCCCCCATCGCCAGTTTGATGATCGAAAAGTACCTCCATCAGGAAGTGACCCAATACGCCAAAGAGCAGCGCGTCCTCGCGGCGACCTACCCCTTCCCAGAACAACCCTTGTGAGAAGAACCGCCCCCATATCACAGCGCATTGATTGGCTCACCGCAGGGTTGGTCGTCGCCTTGATGGTCATCGGGCTGTTCAACGTAGCCAGCGCCACGGCAGGCGCGAGCACGGTCGAGTGGTTTGATTTCAGTGGGAAGCTCGGGAAGCAGTTCATATGGGTGGCGGCGAGCCTGGTACTGGCCTTTCTATTGCTGGTCATCGAAGGAGAATTTTTCATCCGCACCTCGGTCATTCACTACGCCGTCAACATCCTGCTCCTGCTCGCGGTTTTGGCCGTTGGAAAACGCATTGGCGGAGCCAAATCCTGGTTTTCATTCGGGGGCATCGGCATCCAACCTTCGGAGTTTGCGAAGACCGGTACCTCTCTGATGCTCGCTTGGATGCTCAGCCGAAACCAGGATCGGTTCAATCAATGGGGATCGTTGTTTAAAGCGGTGGCCATCGTCTCTGTACCGGCGGCCCTCGTACTCCTGCAGCCTGATGCTGGGACCGTTTTGGTATTCACCGGGTTGATCCTCGTGTTTTACCGAGAGGGGCTATCGGGCAATGTTTTGATCGCCGTACTCTGCGCGTTACTCGTTACAATCGCGACCATCCTCAGTGGGGCTAGCACGGTGCATTACCCCGGAGCGGGTGAAGCCACAGGGGCTTGGATTCTGTGGGGCATCCTCATCGTTCTGGGAGCCTCCTTGTGGGCCACGGTGCCCCAGTGGACCGTACCTCGGAGACGCAAACGCACCCGCCGAGCGGTGTTGTTCAGCTTTGCCGCCGCCATCGTCCTTTCGGCTGGATTGCAGTTTGGATTGGAGGAGGTGCTGCGCCCGCACCAGAGAGACCGAATCCACGTGTTGTTCGGCATTGATGTGGGCAATCCAGATGCCGATTACAACATCCGTCACGCCAAAGCGGCTATTAGCTCGGGCGGCGTCACGGGGAAAGGATTTCTAAAAGGCCCCATGACCGCTTACGGTTTCGTTCCAGAGCAAGAAACGGACTTCATTTTCTGCACCATTGGAGAAGAGTGGGGCTTGCTGGGGACGTCGATGACGCTCCTCTTGTTCACGATCTTGCTCCTGCGCATCCTCGCCTTGGCCGAGCGGCAACGCAGTGATTTCACGCGCATCTATGCCTACGCCGTGGCCAGCATTCTGTTCATGCACTACGCCATCAATGTGGGCATGGTACTCGGACTGGCACCGGTCATCGGAATTCCCTTGCCCTTCATCAGCGCTGGAGGATCCTCCTTGACCGGATTTACCTTGCTCGTTTTCATCCTGTTACGGTTGGACGCTGAGCGATTTACAGTACTTCGTTAATCGATACATATACCGCATTCATCGAATAAATCAACTAATTCACTTGATTTATAGGGTGAAAATTCGTATCTTTGGGTGTGCTTTGTTTAGAATGATATCAGAGACCCATTGTGTACAGCAATCCTGTCGCAATGGGTTTCGTCATTTGGAACAAACAAGGCGAGCAAACCATTCAAACCTAGAACCCCGTGCCTCGTGTACGGGGTTTTTTGTTCAAAGGCCGAGCAGGACTTCTTCCGGGCTCTTACCGGTGAAGAGCAGACGCTCGGGTTGCTCAATCATCTCCTTGATGGCGTACAAGAATCCGACGCTCTCCTTTCCGTCGATGATGCGGTGGTCGTAGCTCAAGGCAACGTACATGACGGGGCGTACCTCGACCTTGCCGTTGACCGCAACGGGGCGTTCCACGATGTTGTGCATACCCAAAATGGCGCTTTGAGGCGGGTTGATGATAGGGGTTGACAACATGGACCCAAAGACGCCTCCATTGGTGATGGTAAACGTGCCGCCTTGCATTTCATCGATGCCCAGTTCGCCGTCTCGTGCCCGGATGGCCAAGCGCTTGATTTCAGCTTCAATCTGAGCCAGGCTCATCGTCTCTGCGTTGCGAACAACGGGGACCATCAAGCCTTTCGGCGAGCTCACAGCGATGCCGATGTCAGCATACTCCGGCAAGATGATTTCCTTGCCATCGATCATGCCGTTGACCGCTGGGAACTGGGCAATGGCGTGGGTAACCGCCTTGGTAAAGAAACTCATGAAGCCCAGGCCAACGCCGTGTGCTTCACGAAAAGCGTCCTTGTATTTCGCGCGCAAATCCATGACCGGCTTCATGTCCACTTCATTGAACGTGGTCAGCATGGCGGTTTCATTCTTGACGCCCACCAATCGCTCCGCCACTTTGCGACGCAGCATGGACATTTTCTCCCGTCGCACGTCGCGCGATCCGCCCCACTGGGCTGCGGAAGAACCGTCAAATCCTGCGGCCAACGCGGCCAGGACGTCTTGCTTCAAAATGCGTCCGTCGCGTCCCGTGCCTTGAACCTGAGCGGCAGACAATCCACTCTCCGCCAGCATTTTCTTGGCAGCTGGAGACGGATGTCCGGCGGCGTGGGTGGCTTTCGCGGCTGGGGCTGGGGCTGGTGCCGGCGCAGGAGCCGGTGCTGGAGCCGGTTCCGCTTTAGGAGCCGGTGCAGCCTTCTTCGCTGGAGCTTTGGCCGATGTGTCGATCAGGCAACACACCGCGCCCACTTCAATCGTGTCCCCTTCCTCTGCCTTCAGCGTGATGATTCCGGCCGCCTCTGCGGGAAGTTCGAGCGTGGCTTTGTCCGAATCCACCTCCGCAATGGCCTGGTCTTTTTCCACGTAATCGCCATCGGACACAAGCCAAGTAGCGATTTCCACTTCACTGATGGACTCTCCCGGACTCGGGACTTTCATTTCAAGTTGGGACATGATTCGTCGTGTGTATTGGAATGGACGTTAGCGTGCAATTAACAACGGAAGTCAACCGCATTGGGGCCGACACTCCATCTTTTCTTAACCGTTGGCATGCGAAAAAACCTCGTCGATGATGGCCGACTGGCGCTTAGCATGAACCGCCGAGCTGCCCGAAGCCGGGCTCGCACTCAAACTGCGCGAAATCACGCTCAACGGAACCGAAGTGTAATGCTGCAACATGAACGACCAAGCGCCCATGTTTTGGGGTTCCTCTTGAACCCAAATGCAATTGACATCGGAACCGTACTGCTGAACGACCGCATCCAATTCCGCTTGGGGAAGCGGATGGAGTTGCTCCACGCGCACAAACGCTATGTTCGGAGCGGCCTGTTCCTCTAGGCGCTCGATTAGGTCATAATAAATTTTGCCCGAGCAGAGGACCACGGTATCGACTGGCTTGCGCGCCGAAGCGGTCGCCATGCGCGGATCGTCGATGACCTTCTGGAACCCTCCTTTGGCCATGGCAGCAAAGCCAGACACCGCCTTGGGGTAGCGCAACAATTTTTTGGGCGTGAAGACCACCAACGGCTTGCGGAATCCGAACTTGACTTGTCGGCGCAAGAGGTGGAAATAGTTGGCCGGTTCGGTGATGTTGCAGACAAAGAAATTGTCTCCACTACCGAGTTGCAAGAACCGCTCCATGCGACCCGAGCTGTGCTCAGAACCCATGCCTTCGTATCCGTGTGGCAGCAGAAGGGTGAGGCCATTCATCGTCCGCCACTTGTCCTCGGCTGCACTCAAAAATTGGTCGAACAGGATCTGTGCACCGTTGTTGAAATCGCCGAATTGCGCCTCCCAAATGGTCAGACCATTGGGCGTTGCAAAGGCGTATCCGTAGTCAAAACCAGAGACTGCATATTCACTCAACAGCGAGTTGAAAATGGTCAACTTAGCTTGTTTCTTGTCCAGCAAGTTCAATGGAATCACCTCCTCCTCGCTGTCTTCGGTTTTCACCACCGCGTGGCGGTGCGAGAACGTGCCGCGCTCGACATCTTGACCGCTGATTCGCACGGGGTGGCCTTCCACCAAGAGCGTGGCGTATGCCAGCAATTCTCCGAGCGCCCAATCCAATCGGTCCTCCTCAATCATCTTCAACCGGTCCCGCATGAGGCGCTGGACCTTCCGGTAAAATTTCTTCCCTTCCGGCAAGGTGGACATCGCCACAGCCAACGCCTTGAGCTTTTTCTCGGCCACGGCTGTTTTGGGCGTGCTCGCCAAGGCTGACTCATCGGCGGCGTTGTACGATGCCCAGAGCTCGCCCAAGAAATCCTCGACACTGGCCATTTCACGCTTCTGCGCTTTTTCGAAGGCCTTTTCCATGCGGGACTGCAAATCGGTGCGCACCCGCTCCACTTCTTCCTGCTTCATGCTGCCGTCGGCCACGAGTCGGTCGGTGTACAGCTTGAACGGATTGTCGTGTTTGGCAATGGCCTTGTACAACTGCGGCTGCGTGAACATGGGTTCGTCACCTTCGTTGTGGCCATATTTGCGGTACCCCAGCAAATCGATGTAGACGTCCTGATTCCACCGCTGGCGGTAGGCCAACGCGATGCGCATGACCTGAACCACAGCTTCCGCCTCGTCAGCGTTGACGTGGAATACGAGCGACTGGGTCACTTTGCCCACATCGGTGCAGTAAATCGAGCTCCGCCCGTCCAAATAATTCGTCGTGAAGCCCACCTGGTTGTTGACCACGATGTGGACGGTTCCGCCCGTCCGGTAGCCATCGAGTTGGGCCATTTGCGCTACCTCGTAGACAACACCTTGGCCAGAGATCGCAGCGTCACCGTGGATCAAGATCGGCAGGACCGCCGATTCTTCCCCCCCCAAGGCATCGATGCGTGCACGTGACAAGCCTTCCACCACCGGCCCGACGGCTTCGAGGTGAGACGGGTTGGGTGCCAACGAAATGGTCACTTCCTCTCCGGTATCCGCCTTCAAGGTGCGCGAGTAGCCGAGGTGGTACTTGACGTCACCATCGAATTCGCCTTCTTCGTCGTAAGCTTTGCCTTCGAATTCGCAGAAAATCTCCTCGTAGGGCTTGCCGAGAATGTGAGCCAAGGTCGACAAACGTCCGCGGTGGGCCATGCCGATGAACACCTCCTTCACCCCGTGCTTGGTGCCTTCTTCCACCACGGCGTCCAACGCCGCAATCAAGGTCTCACCGCCCTCGAGGGAAAAGCGCTTTTGGCCGACAAACTTTTTCTGAAGAAACTCTTCAAACAAGGTCGCCTGTGCGAGTTTTTTCAAAATCTGCACCCGGTCCTCTACGCCGATGCGCGGGCGGTTGGCGAGCTCGATGTGCTCGCGCACCCAGGCCTGGCGCTCCACGTCCTGGATGGACATGTACTCGATACCGATGGCATGGCAGTACGTGAGTTCCAGATGGTCGACGATCTCCTTCAGCGTCGAAGGCCCGATGCCCACTTCCGTTCCTGCCTGAAAGACCGTGTCTAGATCCGCCGCCGACAGACCGAAATTCTCCAAGCTTAAATCCGGACTGTACACGCGACGGGCTCGTACCGGATTGGTCTTCGTGAAGAAGTGGCCCCGGACGCGGTACGCGTGAATCAGGTTGATAACTTGAAATTCCTTGAGGGTCTGAGGGGACGCTGCATCCTCGCCATAGGAGGCGGTAGCCAAATCAAAGCCTTTAAAAAAAAGCCGCCAACTCGCGTCAACGGAATTCGGGTTTGAACGGTACTGCTGGTACAGAGATTCAATCGCTTGCGGCTCAGCTTGGCTGATGAAATCTAAAGGGTCCATGCGGACTATACGTGGGTTCGTGTAACAAAGATACACTGAGCCCACTAGAAGGTGAAGGAAATCCTAAGGAAGCTGTCGCCTCAGCCACGTGTGGTATTGACGGCGCCGAAGGTCCAGCGCAGCCACACCTTTTGCGCAGCACGCTCGAGGCACAAGGCCGCCAACTTCGCGGCAGCTTGGGGCCGTTCGTTCCAGTCCATCACCTCGCGAATGACGCCCTCCCCCAGATCCAATCGGTAAAAACTGGCAAACAAGGCAGTCGGATTGCGGTCCATCCCCCAATTGATTTCGTCTTCCAACAACTGCAGCAGGGAGATCCGCACCTCCGCTACGCGCTCCGCGTCCCATTGAAAATCCTTGACCAATTGTTGCGTGACCGCTTGCTTGAATGCTTCGATGGAACGTCCCTCGGGCAAGCTGCGGCCGTCCAACCAGCGCGTCAACGTGGTTTCATGTTCCACATTCACGAGGTTCGTTGGGTCACCATCCCCCCCAAGAATTGGAACCACTCCAAGTGGCTTCCTTGAAGCCCCAGCGCTTCAGCACTCGCCATGGCCTTCGCCACGTGTCCGTGCATCAGTTGCTGCGCCGCTTCTGGTGCACCAGCCGCTGACATGGCCGCACGAACCGCCTCGATTTTAGCTGGCGCATCGCTGCGTTGTCCGTCCCATTTGGCCAGCACCTCGCGCGCCGTCTCCCCACCGTTTTCCTGGGTGTACAGGCGCAAGAAGGTCTTTTTGTCAGCGAGGATGTCGCCTCCAAGTTGTTTGCCCACTTGCTCGTCGCCAAACGCATCCAAGAGGTCATCCTGCATTTGGAAGGCAAGGCCCAGCTCTTCACCTAAGGCATACCAGAGCTTTACGCGGTCGTCAGATGCACCGGCAGCTATCGCCCCAAGTGCCAAAGAGGCAGCCACTAAGACTGACGTCTTGAGGCGAATCATTTCCATGTACTCCGCAACGGTGACGTCGTTGCGTGTTTCAAAAGCCATATCGCTTTGCTGGCCCAAACACACCTCGAGGGCCGTCTGGTTAAAGAGCTTCAACGCGGCGGGTAACCCAGCCGCTGGCAACTGCGCCAACGCCATATGGGCCAGCGTGTACATCGCATCACCCGATAAGATGGCAGCGTTTTCGTCCCACTTGATGTGCACCGTTTCCTTTCCACGGCGCAAGGGAGCCGCGTCCATGATGTCGTCGTGCATCAAGGTGAAATTGTGAAAGAGCTCCACTCCCATAGCGACGGGAAAAGCGGCTTCGCACTTCGCGCCCTCAGCTTCGGCCGCAGACAAGGCAAGAACCGCGCGCAGGCGCTTCCCTCCCAATTCCATGAGGTAGTGAACAGGTGCGTACAAGCCGTCACCAGCAGTCCGAGGCCACTGCTGAAGAAACGCCTCAATGGCCGCGTCGGCCTGCTGTTTCAGCCGGATCAGGTTCGGGTGGGTCATGTTCGAGACTTTCCGCGTCCGCGCTTCAATTGTTCGAGCAAGTAGTCGCCGTAGCCTGATTTTTGGAGGGGACGGGCCACCGCTTCCAAGGTGGCGTCGTCGATGTACCCCATGCGCCAGGCGATTTCTTCGACACAGCCGATTTTTAGCCCCTGCCGCTCCTCGATGACTTGAACGTACTGGGAGGCTTGCATGAGGGAATGGTGCGTTCCCGTGTCCAACCAAGCCATGCCGCGGTCCATTTTCGAGACGAACAACTTGCCCGCTTCGAGGTAGGCTTTGTTGACGTCCGTGATTTCGTATTCCCCTCGCGCACTCGGTTCCAGGTTAGCGGCAATTTCCACCACATCATTATCGTAGAAATACAAGCCCGGGACTGCGTAGTTGGATGGCGGATTGACCGGCTTTTCCACGATGCTCACCGCCTTGTCGTTGTCATCAAACGTCACCACACCGTACCGCTCGGGATCGTTCACATAATACGCGTAGACGATGGCTCCGTCCGGGTCGGTGTTCGCGCGCAATTGCCGCCCAAAACTCGGGCCGTAAAAGATGTTATCTCCGAGCACCAAGGCCACTTTGTCGTTACCAATAAAATCCGCTCCAATGACAAAGGCCTGTGCCAATCCGTTGGGTTCCGGCTGCTCTGCATACTGAATGGAACAACCGATGTCCGAGCCGTCCCCAAGCAAGCGCTGGAAACCGGGCAAGTCGGTTGGCGTACTGATGATCAAAACATCCCGGATACCGCTCAACATCAGGGTCGAGAGCGGATAGTAGATCATGGGCTTGTCATAGACCGGCATGAGCTGCTTGGAAACCGCCTTGGTCAACGGCCACAACCGGGTACCCGATCCTCCTGCTAAAATGATGCCTTTCATGGTATCGCTGGCTTACGTGTTTTGCTGGCGTTGTCGCTTCAACTCTTCGTGCTGCTCATCGCCCTTGCCGGGAGACAGGCCTTGCTGAATTTCCAATTCCTCCAGTTCAATGTCCTCTTCCTCGTCGAGCAATGAAAAGAAAGGCTCGGAGAACGATTGAGTCGTCAGGGCCTTTTCAAACTCCAGCAGCAAGGAAGGCAGCAGCAACAGGTTGGTGCTCATCGCTACAGCCAAGGTAATGGAAACGAGAATTCCCAAGAATCGAGTCCCTTCAAAAGTGGACAGCGCAAACATGAGGAATCCGAAAAACAGCACGATGGAGGTGTACATCATGCTGACGCCTGTTTCCTTGAGCGCCAAGAGCACCGCCTGCCGGATGTTCCAACTTTTCATGTTGAGTTCTTGGCGGTACTTGGCCAAGAAGTGAATGGTGTCGTCGACAGAAATACCAAACGCAATGCTGAATACAAGCACCGTCGACGGCTTGATGGGAATGCCAAACCACCCCATGACCCCGGCTGTAAACAGCAGCGGAAATAAGTTCGGAACCAAGGCAATGGCCACCATTCGCGAGGACTTGAACAGGCTGGCCATCATCAAAGCGATGACGCAAATGGCCAAGGCGATCGAAATGCCCAGGTTTTTAACCATATATGTAGTTCCTTCTAAAAAGGTCACACTCGTACCCGTCATGATGAGGCCGTATTTCTCTGGGGGGAAAATGGAATCCACCCGCGGGCGAACTTCATCCAACAGTTCCCGCATTTCGAGGGTGCCGACATCGGCCATTTGGACACTTACTCGGGTCACTGCCCGCGTGGAGTCAAAAAAGTTTCCAACCACTCCTTCGGCCATGGCGGAACCTTCTGCTGCATCCGCAGATTCCCGAAGCCAAGGGCCAAACTGGGTCTTCTCCATCCCGGTACGGGGGAGCCGGTAGTTCTTGGGGTGGCCGTTTTTGAATGCTTGGAAGGCAAATTTTGTTGCATCTGCAGCACTCACGGATCGGCTGAACTCGGGGTAATCGTCCAAGACGTTTTGCAAGCGGTCCAATCGCTTGAGCAAGTTGTTGTTGGTGGCACCCTTGGGGCGACGCGTGTCCACCATGATTTCAAAGGGCATGGACCCTCCAAATTGAGCCTCCACCCATTGCAAGTCCTGAATCACTCGGTCGCGGTCGGGAATGTCGTCCACAATGTTCCCGGTGGTTTGCATCTGCACGATGCCCGTCAAGCTGAACAGCAACACCAAAGCCGCCCCGACGTAAACCTTGGTGCGGTGCCCTTCCAAAATGTGCACCAGCTTGTTCCCGACGGTTAACATCCAACGGCGGTCGAGGTAGCGCGTGTGTTCCGTCTTCGGTGCCGGAAGTCCCGCCATCAATGCCGGAATGACCACGATGGAAATGACGAACATACCGAGGATGTTCAGGGCGGTGATGACCCCGAATTGCTTCAGGATTTCGCTGTGGGTGAAGATAAACGTGGCGAATCCGAGGGCCGTGGTGAAGTTGGTCAACAACGTGGCATTGCCCACCTTGACAATCATCCGTTGCAAGGCCATCGCCTTGTTCCCGTGTCGTTTGTATTCCGCGTGGTACTTGTTGACCAGGTAAATGCAATTGGGCACCCCGATGACAATCATCAGCGGCGGAATCAAGCTGGTCATGAGGTTCAGCTCGTAGTCAAACAACACGATGCTCCCCACCGACCACACCACCCCAATGCCAACCACGACCATGCTCACCCCCATGACAATGAGATTCCGGAAAAACAAGAAGAGCAGGAGCGCTGTCACGGCGAATGCAGCACCGATGAAGTAGCCGATTTCCTGTTTGACCTTATTGGTCATCTCCACCCGGATGAAGGGCAA
>CALKYI010000027.1 GCA_938003665.1 uncultured Flavobacteriales bacterium | reverse complement strand
AAGTATCCCATGCCAGCTCCGCCATACGCTGCTGGAACGAGCATACCCATCAACCCCAACTCTCCCATTTTGCTGAACAAGGCGCGAGGAAACACCTGGCCCTCATCCCACTCCATGCGGTGGGGCAGGATTTCTTTTTCTGCAAAATCGCGCACCGTTGCCCGGATTGCCCGCTGGTCCTCTGTCTCTTTAAAATTCATGCTACACCGATAGAAGGGAGTGGAGACGCGCCTCGGGGCGCTTTGCCTGCAAGCGCTCCCTCCCATTTAAACTGTTCAAACTCATCAAAAACGAAAAACCCCACAGTGCCGCTCCGCTGCGTTCCACCAGCGATGCAGCAGCACCTGCTGTTCCACCCGTAGCCAATACATCGTCGTGAATCAACACCCTGTCTTCAGGACGGAAGGCGTCCACTTGGCATTCCAACACGGCTTCACCATACTCGAGGGCATAGGACTGGCCTACCGTGGAGCCGGGTAATTTCCCCTCCTTTCTGAAGGCAATGAATGGCAAACCCAATCGGTCAGCGAGGGACATCCCCAACAGGAACCCCCTGCTCTCGATGCCTGCAATGGCTGTCGGCAAGATACCCGAGGCAAGAATCCACTCCGAGACAGCTTTCACTGCCTCCGCTCGCAAGACTGGATCGGCCCATACCGGGCTCAGGTCTTTGAAGACGATTCCTTCCGTCGGAAAGTCTGGAATATCTTGAATAGCCGTTGTTAAGGCCTCTTCCAATGAGCGATATGGATTAATCGCGGGATTCACAAAGCCTAAGATACGGACTCCACCTCCGAATCATGCTGTCCGTAATGGGAATCGCAGTGGCCAAGTCCTCGAGCGAATCCAAGGTGTGGTGCCGCCTGTATCGCTCAATCGCACGGGCGGACCCTGCATCGATGTAGGGGTGGCTCTTCAAGTCAAACCAACTTGCCGTGTCCGCGCAGAGAGGACGGTACACCCCACCCCCTGCATGAAACATTGGCTTCAACTGTTCGAAAGCCTCCGGCTTCAACCCCCATACCTCCCCCAATTGATCGACCGCATGAAACCCGCCTAGAGCATTTCGAAACCGACAAATACGCGCAGCCAGTACCGGCCCGATGTGAGGCAGGGCTTCAAGTGCGGCGCTATCGGCAGTATTTAAGTCGAGGGGTCGTTGTTGGCGCTGTTGCTGCGGACGCTCGCTGCGTCGCGTTGAATGAGCCGGGTTTTGGTGCTTTTTACCATGGTAAGCTGGACCTACTATGGATTGAAGTCCTGAACGTTTTTGTTT
>CALKYI010000026.1 GCA_938003665.1 uncultured Flavobacteriales bacterium | reverse complement strand
CAACGGCAGTTCACGGCCGCAACTGATTTCGCCAGCTAACCGGACCATACACATCGCAGGCAAGGCACGTTTCGGTGTTGAGGCGTTGGATCGGTTGGACGGCGCCCGAAACCGCTGCGGCATCTACCGAGCGGAGCTTTGGGTCAACGATGAGCGGTTGCACGCGTGGGAGCTCGACACCTTGGATTTTGCCGTGAATCGAGACATGAACGCCTTGGCTTACTACGAGGCATGGGAACGTACAGGTGACCAGACTTACCGGATGCACCGCCTGCCCGGGAGCCGATTGCCGATTCACGATGCGGGAAGGGCGACGGCGGGAGTGGTTCGCGAGGATACGGTTTCGGTTCGGATTCAAGTGTGGGACGTGCACGGCAACACGCGTTCGAGCGAATGGACGGTCGAGTGGAGTGCAGCCCCCGAGGAAGGCCAGCAGCCAACCTATGCATACGACCGCGATCACACGGTATCGCAGGGCGGCGCGAGCGTTCGCATCCCGCGGAATACCTTCTACGAGGATTTTGATTTCCCGTTGGAACCAGCAGGTGAAACGGGCCGCTGGATCGTTGGGGCCCGGGGCTTGCCCGCAGCAAAATCCTTGGCAGTCGCGTTGCCAGCTTCGGTCGCCGATTCGTTGCGAAACTCCGCGTTGGTGACTCGAATCGGTCGAAACGGCGGCATCGATGGTACCCTCACGGGCGACTGGACCGCGCAGGGGACATTCGAATTCAACACCAAAACATGCGGGCATTACGAGCTCGCGGTGGATACCATCGCCCCGACGATTCGTCCGCACCGCCGCCACCGCACCTCGTCAGCAGAGGAGCTTGTCGTTCGAAATTTTGGCGAGTTGCGCTTTACTGTGGCCGACAATCTTGCCGGCATTCAATCGTGGGATGCGCGTTTAGATGGTGAATGGGTCCTGTTCCGTTGGGACCCCAAGCGTGAACGCATCTGGTACGAACTGACGGATGGTAGGCACGCCATGAACCGGACTCAGCAGCTCGAAATTCGGGTGCAGGATGAGGTCGGTAATCAAGCGATCTGGAGCGGAACGGTGCGGTTTGAATGAGCGGAGGGCTACTTCTCGAATCCGCGCAACCCTTGTTGAAATCGACTGTAATCAATAAACGATATCAATCTGATTGACAGGCTATTAAAAAATCCTGATTCAATCATCTGATTGAAGTTATCGGCGTACGTTTCCGGGAGTGAAAACTGCTCAACATCACCCAGCCGTGTTTCTTGGAATAACTGGTTTTTCCAAACGATGTTGACCTCGGAACCCGGGGCGAAATTCCAACGGTACACCATGTCGATGCTCCAGGCATTGAAGTTGAGATCTTCCAGGTCGGCAAATCCACTTTCGAGGTAGGGCGTCTCTGAAATGACCCCGCTGTCCAACAACCGATACAGAGCGTCGTACCGCACTTGGCTCCAAGCGTGGCGAACCCGGGTGGTGAGGCTCATGCGGTTGGTGAAAATGTAATTGACGTTCAGGACCTGGGTGTATTCGCGGTTGCGGCGTTTGCCGAAAATGCTGACTTCCGTGCCGTCTTCAAGGGAATCGAGGAAGGCCCACCCGCGCTCGTTGCGTCGATCGATGATTTTCCACACGTAGCGAATGTTCAACCGGTCGTTGACGCGAATCCGCGGCGCAATGCGGTACGTGTTTTCCTTCCAGTCCCGGTACGTGTCGCCGCCCGCATGCCAGTATCCGAGATCAAGGGCAATGCGCTTGCGGTAGTCACTGCTGAACCACCCGTTGATGCTGTACCACGCGGGTTCCCGCCACACCAATCCGTCGATGCGCGAAGCAAAAATGTTGTTTCCGTCGGTGGGCTGGGTGTTCAACTCGAGGTTCCAAGTGTTGAAGGCAAGCGTGGTCGCTCGACAACTCGCGGAGAGGAATACATTGTTGAACATCCGGGGCGTTTCCACCTGGTTCAAAAAGGCATTGAACGACGTTGAAATGCGGTTCCAACGGCCTCTCGGCTCAAAAACGCGGTAATCCACATTGAGAAAGGAACCGATTTCATTGGGTGCTTGAAGGAATCCGAGGTCGTTGGGGTCGTAGGTAGCGGATTCCAAGAAATGCCCCAGGCTGAACGTCAAATTGCCCGCCATTTTGCTGAGGGCCACATTGTACGTGTGCCCTTCGTTGTCGTTGGCTTCGTCTGCACCGAATTTGCGGTTGACGCTTCCGCTGGCTTGCACGCTCCACGTATTTTCGGGATTGCGCAGTTCCATGCTGCCGGATTGCACCACCGCATCATAACCGTCGCCTTCGCGCATCACCATCGACGTGGTGGAGGTCACGTACCCGTTGTTGGGCAGGTTTTGATCGGCGACCGCTACCGTGTAGGATGTCAAAGACGAATCTGCATCGGCTGTGGCGAAGGCCTGCAGCAATCCCAGCCCCAGTCCGTTCGCTAGCCGGCCGGAGACTTTGGATGCATTGATCAAGCGTCCGTCTTCCCCGATTCGCCGCGAATAAAAGGTGCCGTTTTTGTTGAACAGTTCAGTGCCTTCTTGGAAGAACTGACGGTTTTCGTTGAAGCGGATTTCGAATGGCGAGAGGTTGAGGACGAGGTTGTCCGTAACGACTTGACCAAAATCCGGAATGAGGGTCATGTCCAAGGTGAAGGCGTTTCCGAGGCCTATTTTCATGTCCATTCCGCCGTTGTACGCATTGGATCGGTCGGAGCCACTCCAGTTTTGGTAGGCGCTCAGGTAGGGAAACAAACTGATGCGCGGGGGAGGCGTTATGCCTTCAATGCCGATCAACACACCTCCTTGGTTCAAGAGGCGCTGGGTCGGATCCATGGGATTCCACACGTCGTCTTCCCGCAGCCGGCGAATGCCTCGGTACATGTTCATGCCCCAGCGCTGTTCGGCCTTGTCGGGAAACCGGAAGGCCATCCACGGAATGCGAAACTCAGCTACCCAGCCGGCCGAATCAATCCTGCACACCACGTCCCACACGGCGTCCCAAGAATCGTCTTCCCCGTTCGGGCTGATCTGCTCGTCCACTTGGATGCCGTCCGGCGTGGTGCGGAAGCGGACCGCATTCAATCCGTCGTTGAACGGGCTGAACCAAATGCCAAACTCGTCGGTGTTGTCCGTTCGGTCGCGTTCACTCAACTGGTGCAGGATGGAATCGGGGGCCGTATCCCACATCCGCGCGCCGATGTAAAGGGCGTTGTCATCGTAGCCGAACTTGACTTCGGTCCGCTGACTTGGGCGGCCGCCGGGGTCGGGCGAGTACTGTTGAAAATCACTCTGCGCCGGGATGCTTTGCCAGGCGGCATCGTCGAGGTTTCCATCGAGGTCAACCGGTGCACTCAAGCGTTGACCAATGGCGATTCGGGGTTCCGATGCCTGTCCCCAAGCCGCCACGCTATAACTGATGAAGGCCACTCCCAGCGCCTTCCACATCCATCGTCCAATCATGTGCTATCGGTAAATGCGTTCGCGGTTCAACATGTTCTGGTAAGCCCGGGCATTCCGCAAGTGTTGATTGTACGTGCGGGCGAATGCGTGGGTCCCCGATCCGTCGGGCTTGGCACACATGTAGAGGTAATTGTGCTGGTCGGCATTCAATACTGCCTCGACGTAAGCCAATTCAGGTATGCGAATGGGTCCCGGCGGCAGGCCCGGATTGCGGTAGGTGTTGTAGGGCGAATCCACTTTTTTGTCCTCATCGAGCACACGTTGGATGGACCAATCGTCGAGGGCGTATTTCAGTGTGGGGTCCGCTTGGAGCAGCATCTTTTTCTTCAATCGATTCAAATACAGTCCGGCGACTGTTGGTGCTTCGGCGGCGTTCGCTGTTTCTTCCTGCACAATGGAGGCCAGGGTGACGACCTCACGTTGCGATAGCCCCAACGCCCATGCCCGCTTGATGCGATCGGCCGTCCACCAAGCGTTGCTTTCGGCCCGCAAGCGTTCGGCCAATTCATCAGCTGTGGTTTCCCAATAAACCCGGTATGTGTTCGGGGCGATTTGCCATTTCATGCTGTCGGTGCCCAACGCGGCTGCGATGGACGCGCTGTCCGCCCAAACGCGAGGTGCGAGGGCTCGGGCGATTTCCGCTATGGTTCGCTTTGAGGGAACGGGCAGTGTGATCTCCTCGCGTTGTCCGGTGGCGATGCGACGGGCGATGGCATTGGCCGGCTTTGGCCCGATTTCGCAATACTTGCCTGGGTAGACGCTCCACCCGCGCCAGTTGATGACGGCGGCAATGTCCGGATGGTTTAGGGCCAGGTATTCGCGTGTGTCGCCAGTAGGGGGGATTTCGATGCACCAATTGGCATCCGAGCCGACGGCTTGCGTCCAAATGGTGTACTTGCTCGCGGCGTAGCTTGCCGCTGCACCGACGACGACCAACAAGGTCATTCCAATTTTCGCCGAACGCTTCATCTTATCCGTTCAGGGCTTGAACCATCACAGCATCTTCCCAATGAGGTGCCCGCCAAATCCAATCTTTTAAATGACCGGTTTGTTCAAATCCTTGCGCCTCAAAGAGCTTGACCGTTTCCGCGTTGGAGGCCGGGATTTCGGCCCACAATTGATGCAGTCCTAAATGCTGAAACGCGTAATCGCGCATCAATGCCAGTCCCGCTTGAGCATGCCCTTGTCGGCGGTGCTTTTTCAAGACGGCAATGCCGACCCCGGCGCGCCGGTTCCGCGGTTCGTACTGGTACAGGTCGACGGTGCCCACGGTCGTGCCGTCCGCCGTGGTGATCATCAACCGCAACTGCAAATCCCGGTACAAATCGTGCTGACCGCTCGCGTATTGCTCCAGGGTTGCCCGGCCCAGCGGTGCGATGGTCGCTCCGAGCCACCATTCGTCAGCGGCGTTTTCCAAATCGAAGAGGAAAGCGCTGTCGTGGGGCTCCAGCGCGCGCATCGCGTGGGTGTCGGATTTCAGCATGGGCGCAAAGATACCGTTCTTGCTGCGAGGAGTGGTATGGATGGTATTTCATTGGTATTTTCGGCATTCATCCACAACGGCACTCCATGTCTTTTTTCCAGGCACCTGTTCGCGTACCGCTTTTCATCCTCGCTTTTTCTGTCCTGTGGGGCGGTTGCACCATCAACCGCGACATCATGTTCAAGACCGGTGAGGATTTTGATTTTGC